>JAHFGO010000064.1 GCA_023247385.1 Candidatus Omnitrophota bacterium
AGCTTAATCTTGTCTTCTGCATTTTAATATCAGTTCGCTTCGTAAAACATATTTTATGCCTTCAATAACAAAATGATGGCTGGATAATTTTTCAGTGAGAGACTTCTTGTTATAGTGCGTAATATGCTCATCCCCGTAGCCGCCCGGCAAAAAGAACCCATACAAAGGCTCGATAACCCGCCATCCCATTGTATCGTAATCCGGTGTTCCTAAAATAAGCACCCCCCTTGGCTTTAACACCCTGCGCATCTCGCAGAATATCCCGTTATCAGGAAGAACATGCTCGATGACTTGAGAACAAATTACGCAATCAAAAGCCTCATCGTGGAAGGGCAGCCCAATGATATCGCCGTTAACCAGATTGCAGTTATACCTGCGCATATATCTTAGTTTATTTAATGCGATGTCCAGCCCCACGGCATTATTCAGGTTTGGCAAGATCATGCTTGAGCCGCATCCGATATCTAATATGTTATTATAAGGCCGCGCCATAGACGTGATAATATTGTGCCTTTTTCTCTGCCAATACCTTTGTGGGGGGATGCGGCTGTAAAACGCCCTTTCTTCATAGTCAGCGGATTTAATTGAATTCCTGAGTTTCCACATTTTAAAAAACGTCTTTAAAAAATAAACTCCAAATGTAAAAGTCCTTGCATGTGAACTTCCGTGTTCTCTAGGATAGTAGGTAAAAGGCAGCTCCATTATATGAAAACCCTGCATATATATTTTAATTAATATCTCCTCTAAGATCTCAAAATTTTTACTCTCTAGTCCTGACTGTAATGTTTTGACAGCGTTCGCGTTATATAGCCTAAAGCCGCTGGAAAGGTCTTTGATTGGCAAAGATAGACCTATGCTGAAGAATAGGTTCAGGCTTTTGCTTAAAAACTTTCTAAGAAATGGCATATATGCCGCACTTCCCCGAATGTACCGGGAAGCGATAACGGTCTCTGCTCTATGTCTCTGGTTCCACATTTTTTTAATAAAACTAGGATAGTGCGACAGGTCCGCGTCCAAAGTAAGGATATAATCGCCTTTGGCTTCCCTGAAGCCTGTTTTTAGAGCCCCCGCATAACCAGGATTCTTTTGGAATAATACGTATGCCCCTAATTTTTTTGCCGCATCAACCATTCCATCATCCGAGCCGCCGTCTATAATCAAAATCTCATAGGATATGCGTAAAGCACCGAGCACATCTTTTAGAATCGGAATCAACCGGGATAAGTTTTCCTTTTCATTTACAGCAGGTATGATTATTGAGATGTCCATCTCGTCCAACGTTTTAATTTGCGCAAGTTACCGTAGCTGACTTTCAAAAAGCCGCATATACTCTCTTGCGGTTTTGTTTATACAAAAATTATCAACTGCGTAGCTTCTCGCGCGCCTGCCTATCTGTTTCCTTAAATCATCGTTCAAAAGAAGGTTCGCGATTGTCGCGCTTACGTCCTCCGGATTTTCATCGTCTATTAAACAACCAGTGCCTTCTTTAACTATTTCATCAAAGGGCCTGCGGTTAGAAACGATAACCGGCAGCTGGCAACCCATCGCGCTCAGTATTACGAGGGGCATACCTTCTCCGTAAGAAAGCAATAGAAATAGATCCGCCATACAATAGAAGGGGAGAGGGTTATTCTTTACCCCCGCGAAGATAACCTGCCTATCCAAATTCAAATTCTTGACAATATTTTTAAGCTGCGGTTCAAATGGCCCTGTTCCTAATATCACATATTTAACATTCTTAATTTTTTTATTTAAAAGCGGCATGGCTTTTATTACTTTCTGAATACCTTTACGCTCCTCGAATGCCGCTATGGTTAATATAACTTTATCACTCTCCGAAAACCCTAATTCTGAACGTGTCTTTCTTCGTAATTCATCGTCTGGATAAAAGGCATCTCTGTCGAATCCATTATAAATGATATCACTTTCTCTTCCACAAAATTCCTTAACACCTTCCGCGACAAACTTGGATGGCGAAATTATTCGATCAGAATCATGAATAATGTTGAATCTGTTGAATTCCATATATCTATGAGGCGCTTGCGAATATGGATATTGAAAGATTATATTAAATTGCTGCCTTTTAACTAGAGATAAAAACGCCAGCGCCTCACTCTCTCCATATCCGGCAAAGAAGATGTTTACTATATCATAACGCCATTTCAGGAAGTTAAAAACATAAAATGGGATTGCAGCCTTCGAGCGATAATATCTGACATAAGGTACCATGCAGATCTTTACCCTATCATGCAGTCTGTCTATCCAGCGCGGCCTTTTCTCCTGCCAAGTCAATATAGTAACTTCTAAATTTTTATTAAACTCGACTAATTTATTTGAAAGCTGTGTAGTGAATTTCTCTATGCCGCGCTTTAATTTATACACGAATGGACTGATAAACGCTATTCGCATAATAATAGCGCCTCATATTTTTTGGCTATTTCAGGGCTTGAGAAATATGAAAGGGTCTTCCTTGTCTTTGACAGTATAGAGTTAATCAGTACGCGGTCATTTTTTAATCTTAAAATTGCATCCGCTATCTCTATCGGATCTTGCCCTTCTACCAGAATACCATTGTCTTCATGTTTTATTATATCCGCAGGCCCGCCATTACGACCGGCCATAACGGGAAGACCTGCGGACATCGCCTCTAACAAAACTATGCCAAAACCCTCAAAATCCCTGCCTCCATTCGCGGCATAATTTGGATGTATAAATATATCGCTATATGAAAATATGCGCCTTATCGCCTCATCTGGAAGGATTCCATGAAAATTAACGTGATTTTCTAGATTATTCTTTTTTACGTATAATTCGAGATCCTTCTTATAGCCCCCATCGCCTATGATGTCATAAGAAATGTCACGCCCAGACTCGATTAAAATCTGAAGCGCTTTCAGGGCATATAGATGCCCCTTGCGTTCCACAACCCTTGAGAGCGTAACCAGCTTTATCTTATCATCTTCAAAAAAATCTCTGCATCTTTTAATATTGCTGAATTTCTTTTCATCGTATCCATTCCATATAATACGCATTGGGCGCTTAATACCTTCTTCTTCCAATCTTTTAGCGGTATATGTGCTCACGGCGACGATTGCATCACTTCTGTTGAATGTCCAATCTCTTATAAATCTTTTTACTCGCCCTTTATAACCACCGCCTGTCCTGTATATCTCTTGCCCATGGACGATGGCCGCGCTTTTGAATCCGAATATGGCTTTAAGAAATTCTATTAAATAACCGCATGGATCCCACTCCACGGCTATTGCGACATCTGGTTTTGCCAGTTTCAAAACTTTAAAAAGAGCGCACAAATTTTTGAATTTGGTGAAATAGCGGTTGATGAACTTCGCTGAGCTAGAATGCACAAAGTACGCGTTTATTATTTCCCCTGCTCCAGCCAAACCTAGGATACGCGGCAGGGTATCTGTAAATGTCTGTATGCCTCCCTTGGCATTGTTATGCTCCATTGAATAGATTAGGATTTTTAAACTCATCAATCAGAATCTTCTGGAAGCGCGGCTGCTTCCCGTATGCATCAATATGGGTTACTCTATACTATAAATATAAATTTCTGGGCCGCTTGTCTTTGAATCTGGCACGAACTCCCGCAATGGCGTTTTTTTCTGTAAATATAAATATCTATGCGTTGTTGTAGGATACGCCCGTCTGTATACTTTTCCGTAATATTCTGGGTCGATAGTTACAAGCACTCTAATATTTTCTTTTTTAAGATCTTCTATTGTATATGCAGTTAAGGGGCATTGCAAAAGCTTCACATTGTTCCTTTCCGGGATAGCTATTTCACTTGCGATTATTAGATCGCCGGATATATTTTCCTTTATCCATTGCGCGGCTAAGACCTGCGTATTCGGTAAAATAAAATATCGTGCTTGCCGAATCCCTTCCTCTATAGGATGTGAAAATACAAATACTATAAAACATACAGCAAAAACTTTACATATACGCTTTGAAAAATTCCATCTCAATGCCCATTTTTTAAAATATTCCAAGAAAAGGGCCGTGCCGATTCCTGCAGAGATGCATAAAAATGGAACCACCGGCAGCATATACCTTTGCGCTAGATATCGCGGAGAGCTCGCTATTAAAAAGGCTGCTGCTGGAAATGATAAGAGAATAATCCCTCTCTTAAAATCATTGAGAAGATATCGGATCATTCCGAAAATCGCTAAGCCAAGGGCTGGCGCCCCAAATCCCTTCACAATCGATTTAATATAAAAATAGCCGCTCCAGGGTTGTCTTTTTGCTTCTTCTGAAAAAAGTTTATAAAATGGCGTCGCTTCTGGTAAACAAGAGGCTCCGCCAATTGCTTGATGGAAATATTGGAAAAAAAAACCTTTTAGAGAATATTTGAAATCCAATATTGCAAAAGGAAAAACGATAAAGAACGTTAAAGCGATTATGCATAGAGAAAGAAAAAGCTTTTTGTTCATGCAATAATTAATGACGGTTCGTCCTGCTTTGTTATCTTTGAGCGATATTAAAAAAGAGCCTAAAATAATTACGATGCAATACAGCAACAAGCGCGGGATCTTATTGATAAAATCTCTATAAAATGATTCGAGATGTCCGTCTTCACTGATAGAGATGGAAAAATTTATAATCTTTTGAGGCGGATAATGCCATATAATAAAAACCAGGCCCAATATGGCGCCCAACAGTAAAATTTGAAAAGATACCCTCATGGTCTTTGTAGGCCGTTTAAGGAAAAGATTCTTATCCAAACAAAAAACTATCAATAAAGGGGTAATTGCCGCGATCCCGGAATACTTTGTTGATACGGCAAGGCCGATGCAAACGGCCTGCCAAAGGATGCCGATTTTTTCTTCATGAAATTTCAAAATAGTGAATACCGCTAAGGTAATCCAAAACGCCAGGGTTGCATCGGTAACTGCGATATGAGAAAACTGAATATGCAGCGGATTGAAAGTGATAAACGCTGCGGATAGGATCGCGATTGACTTGCCTCTCAGCAATTTCCCCAATTTATAAGTGATGACAATTGTAGCTACTCCAAAAATACATGAAATTATTCTTCCTAGGAGATAATAATCCGCGTTGGACAGGGTTATTTTAAAAAGCGCGAATATCTTAGAAATGGCAAGGATGAGATACGAAAAAAATGTCGGGTAGCCTGGCAACCGTGGATTTAAATTATGCGAATTTAACTTGTAGATTTTCTCGATATGCCACTCTTCGTCTGCAAGAAGGCGGTAAGAGGGAAGGCCGTAATTAATGCCTGCTATCCTTAAGCCAAGAGCGATTACCAAGAGCGCGCCTAAACTGTACTTGCTGTATTTTTTCCACATATCCCACATATTGTTTTTTGCCTTCAACCGGAAATCTGACTCCGTTTTCCGCGCGCTTCCCAATAGATTTCTATATTCGCTTTTGCGATGTCTATGACGTTAAAATATTCTTCAGCTCTTTTTCTGCCCTTGTCTCCCATATCCTTTCTTTTTTTTGCATCATCGGTTAATAGTTTAATTTTAGCAGTTAAGGCCTCTATATTGCCTGGTTCAAACAGTAAACCCGTTCCGCCATCCTCCACCACCTCCTCGATCCCCCCAATCCTACTAGCGACAACCGGCTTACTACATGCCATTGCCTCCAGACAGGTATAGGAGAAACTCTCATAGATAAGAGACGGGTTTACAAATATATCGCATTCATTGTAGATAGATATCAGTTCGTCGTCGCTAAGTTCGCCTTTAAATTCTACATTCTCTAGAACGCCATGCGCAGAAAAGATATCCCTCAGCGTCTTAATCGTCGATATCTTACCGCCAGATGGCCGATCTGAACCAACGACGACGCATTTTAATCTATCTCTATAAATTTCCGCTAACTCGACAAAAGCCTTCGCTAAAACAAATGCTCCCTTCGCACGTTCAATTCTTCCAACGAAAAGAATGTTTACCGTCTCCTCATACCTATGGACATTATCTTCCGGGTGGAACCTCGCAGCGTCAATAGCGTTCGGTATGACCAGAATTCTGTCGATTGATATATTCAATTTCTGATTGATCGCGTTCGCAAGATGGCGGCTGGGCGTGGTTATATGAGGCGCCTTTCTGATAAAGAGCCTTTCCATTATATAGATAAAGGCATTGCTGACAGGCCTATGTTCAGACTTTAGATAATAATCTTTCAGAATAATGGAGGGGGTATGGCATCTCACAATAAAAGGTATTCTTTTTGGCCCGAAGAGACTGTGGATGAACCCTTCTGCGTTTATCTCTGCGTATTCAACAATGTCTATTTTAAATTTTTTATCTATCTCCAGAAGTTTTTTCTTTACGCAAAAACTATAGTGTAAATCTCTCAAAAACCTAATAAAACCTCCTAAGGACGGTATTCTATTAAAACGCCAGGAGAAGTTGAGTTGTTTGATTCTAAAGAGATGCACTCCATTATCGCACCTATATGGTTCTGCTTTTCCTGCAAGGCTGGCGATTACAAAAACATTATGCCCCAACTTGCTATAGGCATGCGCAAAATAATAATTATAAGTTGCTATGCCTCCAAATCCATTTTCGGGAGGATACCATTGGTTGATTAGCGCAATGTTCATATGTTTATTTGAAATTAGCGCGGTGAATTATTAGTCATTCTTTCTAGAGGCTCGAGTATGAAGTTCTCACAGATACCACTCGTGATATCAGAGCTTTACATGCCTTGTTAAAAATCTCCAAACGCAATCTCGCACCCACCGTTAGCCCTTTGAATCGACTATGAACCCATAGCGCAGATCCTCCTTTCGTCTTAGACGCAGATTTAAATCAAATAGCGGCGTACAGGGAAGCGGCGCGTCCCAGCAATGATCGTCATCGGCATCTTTTGGAGCATAAACAATTAATCCATGACGCGTCACAAGGGTTTTTAGTGCAGCGCGTGGTATATCATAAAATCCGGTATTTTCTCCGGATTGAATTAGCCAGCCTTCCCTGATGTGCAACTGTCGAAGAGCTTTTATGATACTCTTATCTTCGAACATAGTCTTCAAAAAGACTGCTTTGCCAGCTACGGGTAAGAATCTTTGGCATAGGATGATGCTTAAAGAGAAAATAATAAATAGCTTTGTTGTATGCTTCAATCTGTTGAGGCGGCTGATAGCAATGGCGATAGACCCCGCGCCTAAAATCCAAAATGCGCTGCCCGCAAAGCGAATAGCAGGCGCTGTGAAAAACCAAGATATAAGAGACGCTGTCGGGGGTATAAAAAACAACAAGGCAATACCATTTGCATGCCAATTGCATCGCTTTAGTACGTCTACAAAAAATGTTAAAAAACAACCTACAAGCATCAAAAATAAGGGCACCAATACATCGAAACGGTCGTTGGTTATACGAGTCGTCCATGGTTTAACCCAACCCCAGTTGCCTAATACTTCATTTGGATGTCTGTAGGGTGCGCGCGCCCAGCTGAAAATAACTTTTACCATCGCTACAACATCAGCATGAGCTATACGCCATTCTACAGGAAAGGATCCGATTGGAATGGGATAGGCGATATACCCACTCAAGATAACACTCCGAATCATCCACGGAATTAGCGCTATCACCACGACCATAAGGATCCACATGAATGTCTTTTTATTATTAACAACATCCTGTCTGCCTCCTCTCTTAATCCATACGACAAGCGACAGACATAAGGCGGTCATACCAAAGGCGAAAAAGGTCAGTTTAATAATAATACCGACTACTGCAATAGTTGCAATAGAAAATACTGCATAACCTATTTCTTTGTGCGTACATTCCAAATCTTCGAGAAAGGCCAATAATCTGGCGGAGAGATTAATTCCTAAAATAAAAATCGGCAGATCTGGCGAGGGGCTGGAAATATTATAACCAAGTACTTCTTTTAAGATAGGCGCTAAAAGTAATAAATTCAAGACATGATAAAGCCTGGTTTTGTCCTTGTCCTTAATAAGTTTTGCGCTGTTTAAAAAAATTTGCGCAAACGATATTAGCAGAAGAAGCCCATTGGTCAGGTTATGGGATTTATTAGCCAGGGGACCGACGCCTGTATTAAGCAGAGCTGCGTAAAGAAAATACGAGCTATTATATGCCAAGCGGTGCTGTAGATTACCCAGCCCGGGCACAATTGGAAAAGTATTAGCCCAGCGAACAGAAGAAAAATGATATATCCCACTATCGCCATTCATTGGCGGTAAAACTGCGTGATTTGCGACCCATAACCCTGTAACTGATAAGAGAAAATAGAAAGTTAGCTGTTTCGGCAGCTTTCCTCGCGCCAATAACAGGATATCTTTAACATTCCAAATCAGACCCGCCGTTCCTATCATAGATATCAAGACAAGGACATGCCAATCTATTCGAAAGTAAAGATGCCATGACTGCAAGAAAAAAATAGTAAACGCCCAGCCTATCCAAAAAGATGTTAGCAGGCTCTCTGTGTCTAGAATCTTTAACCCAAAAGCGCGCCGGATTAAAATTCCAAAGCCAGTAAAAATAAGGAAAATATACAGCCAAGCTGAACAAATCAAAATCATTGCTTTTACAGGCAAGCCGCTCATTTTAGTTATATGTTTGACGATCGCGATATACTCTGTCTGTACATCTTCAACTTATTTTCTTTAAGACGTCTTCATACAGCCTGAGTCGCATATTTACGTTGTCGTATAAATTTGCTAATTGCAGGATACGCCTTCTTCCTTCTATTCCCATTGAGATGCGCCTTTCTTCATTAGAAAGCAAACCTATGACAGCCCTTGTAAGATTCTCTGGATTATTAGGGGCAACTAACAACCCGGTTTCACTATCTGCAACCAATTCCGGGATTCCGCCTGTTTTAGCAGCTACAACGGCTTTCCCTGCGGCCATAGCCTCATAAATTACCGCCGGTGAATTATCCCACATAGAAGGCGCTATGCAGATATCCGCTTTAGCAAGGTATTCAAATAACATTTTTCTTGAAGTAAATGGGCAAGTTTCTATGTTTTCGGCATCGGCAAATTTTTCGCTTGAGAAAGCACCGACAAATAAAAATCTAACACTTGGAAATTTTTTTGTTATCAGAGGAATAGCTGCTCTTATAACATCAAGGCCTTTTCTCCTCTCTATCCTGCCTGCAAAGAATATAGTCTTTATATCTTTGTTGGCTTCGACTGGTATTGTTAACAATATTTCATCTACGGGATAAGAAAGAACGGCTATCTTTGAACTTTCAATATTAAATTCAGCGATTATCTCTTCTTTTAAAAATCTAGAAGGTGAAAAGATCCTATCTGCGCGCTTAATAATAAAGCCCTCTAATCGCCTTTGCAGCTTATCCTCAAGGCCTATTCTCTCTCTACAATATTTTTTGAATGTAAAATCGCTGCCGTGCAAGTGTACGATATAGGGCTGCCTCACTTGAATCCCATATAAAAAATTTGCTGTTTCAGGAAATTCTATTAAATCTAAAGTATATTTTTTATGAAGCTTGTTTATCTCTCTATTTACCGCTAAAGAATACTCGACTATACTAAAAAACCTTGCGAGGATTCTCCCAATGATAGGGATTTTTGTAAAATACCAATGCCAGCCTTTGATCTTTATTCGTTTTATAAACACCCCTTCGTCTATAAATGCATCCGGCTCTTCGCTCAGATACTTAGAAATCACGAAGGCCTTATGCCCCCGCTTCACCAATTCTTTGGCGGTCAACTGCACATATGTCCCAGCCCCACCGCCAAAACTCTCCGCTGGATAACCCCATTCGATAAAACAGATGTTCATTTTACAGCAAATAGTAAAATGCTCCCTCTTTGTTGTTTTAAAACATAACCTTGTTTTTTTAGCCAGTCTATCTGCGCAGAATATGATTTTGTTATACTCTGGAACATCGTATGAGAATAATATAATTGCGGTTTTTCTTTGAGCGCTCCAAATCCGGTGTTCAGCGCTTTTGTCAGCATATCATGGTAAAAGGCGTCATAAAAAGTATCGTAGATGATATAATCGCTACCCGAGCACAAAGGGTCGTTTAGATGTAATCTATCGGCAGAAATTACTAAACGGTAAATTTTTTCTCGATGACTAAAGTAAGGCAATAAATTTTCCACACAGGCCACAGATGCTTTTTGCGGCACATGTCTCTTGATTTCTTTTACGTCTTCTGAATGAATTTTAAAAATATGATTAACGATTAAAGCCTCCTTTAAGTTATATCCGTAGTGCCTAACCCCGTGTATATTTAAAAAGATCAACCCGAAAATAAAAATCCATTTAAAGGCGGCAATGGCTATCCGCCTGTTTCGTCGCGTCTGGTTTGCTATTCGGTGAAATCCGACAATGCCGGCGACGATAAAGAATGGCGTTATCATAATCGTATAATGAGAAATGCTGTCTTTGATGGCCCAATCATTCGCGGCTAAAATATTGATCATAATCACAGGGATGGCTGGAATCAAAAATTCGCCCCCTAGCGCAGGCAAAAAGCATAGCGGTATCAATAAATCACGTATATAGTGGAGCGCTTTTATCCGGAATATTGTTTTTAGCCACAGGTGAGGTTTGAAAAATATATTTTTAAAAATTTCAACCTCATGGTAGCCCAAATAGCTAAATAAATTAAGATGGATACTCTGCGGTTGAATCTTACGCATTAAAAAATACGCCATAATAAACCACATTATACCCATAAAAAACCAAACGATGCCCACCTTTTTCCGCTTATACTTTATATAAACCAAAACGCCTGTCACAGAAAGGACTAAAGCTACATACTCTTTAAACATCATAGCAAAAACCCAAGCCAATGTAGCCAGTGGGTATCTTTTTTCAAGTGTCCAAAATAAAGCCAATGCGACAAACGGAACCATTAAATTTTCAAAATAGAAATGCATCGGCCGCGCTGTGTAGGAAACTAAATATATCATGCAAAAGCCTAACGCGATTGTGCCTTTATTTAAAATTTGCTTCCCAGCAGCGTATAATGGAAAAATGGCCAAGGAGACATGCAGAGCGTCAATGAAGACGGTCGTCAAAATGTCATTATAAATTCTATAAGATAATCCGTAAAAAAAACCTGCTGGCATAAAATGATTTCCTAAAAAAACATTTAACCCTGGATAAACAGTACTGGCAGTATTTTTCATATGCCCACTAAGCCATAATCCCTGTTCCCATAGTGCCGTATCCCATTTCCCGTAAGTAAAAGACGCGCAGCGTAAAAAACCAATTAATAAAAAAGTGAAAA
>JAHFGO010000124.1 GCA_023247385.1 Candidatus Omnitrophota bacterium
ATTTCATGAGATTGCGGAATCGGTAAGCGCAGTTCTATTTGTAGATATTGCACATATAGCCGGATTGGTTGCCGCTGGGCTTCATCAAAATCCTGTGAACTATGCAGAGTTTGTCACTTCCACCACCCACAAGACAATGCGAGGGCCCCGAGGCGGATTCATAATGTGCAAAAAAGAATTTGCGAAGAAAATAGATATGGAGATATTCCCCGGTATTCAAGGAGGGCCATTAATGCATGTCATTGCCGCCAAGGCAGTTTGCTTTAAAGAAGCCCTTAAACCGGAATTTAAAAAATATCAAACTCAGATTATTAAGAACGCGAAGGCTCTGTCAGCCGAGATGGCAAAACTTGGCTATAGTATTGTCACCGGCGGAACAGACACGCACCTATTTTTAATAGACCTTACAAATAAAAACATGACAGGCAGGGATGCATCCACTGCGCTCGACAGAACAGGCATCACAGTCAATAAAAATTTAATACCTTTTGATGCCAAGTCTCCCTTTGTAACGAGCGGCATCCGTATCGGCACTCCTGCTGTAACAACGCGAAGAATGAAGGAGACGGAGATGCGTGAAATAGCTCATCTAATAGATAGGGTTTTGCGGGACCCTCAAGATGAGAGGAACCTACAGGATGTAAGAAAAGAAGTTAAGAAGTTAGTAGATAAGTTTCCATTATATAAGAGCTTGATCAGGAGGCTTGAGAAAGAGTGAAGCCCAAGGGCCAAAGAAAAATTGTTGATGATAGGCCGGGGTGGGATGAATATTTTATGAATATAGCAGAACTCGTGTCCACACGTGCCACATGCCTTAGAAGAAGGGTTGGCGCTGTTCTTGTAAAAGACAGAAGAATACTTGCCACCGGATACAATGGAGCGCCAAGCAAAATCACCCATTGTATCGTAACCGGATGCCTCAGAGAGAAACTTAAGGTCCCGTCTGGCGAAAGGCACGAACTCTGTAGAGGACTACATGCAGAACAGAATGTGTTGTTGCAGGCGGCACTATATGGAGTTACCACCAGAGATAGTATTCTTTATATCACCAACCAACCCTGCATCATATGCGCCAAGATGATAATAAATGCCGGAATAAAAGAGATTGTATTTAAGGGTGATTATCCCGACACGATGGCGTGCAATTTTCTACAAGAAGCTAAAATTAAAGTCAGAATATTGAAGTGAATTTTTTAAATCCCCCCGCTGCTATATAAAAGTTATCATGAAAGAGCAAGATAAGATCACAAAGGTTGCCAAACTCCTTAAAAAATCCAATGACATTTTATTTATTACGGGCGCCGGCATATCAGCTGATTCAGGATTACCAACCTACCGCGGCGTTGGCGGTTTATATGACGGGAAAGCCACAGATGATGGTATCCCCGTAGAGATGGCACTTGCCGGCGATATGTTAGAGAAACGGCCAGAGGTCACTTGGAAGTATCTTGCGCAAATAGAAGCCAGGTGCAGGGACGCTAGATTTAATCGGGCACATGAAGTCATTGCGGAAATGGATAAATATTTCAGACGAATATGGGTTCTCACTCAAAATATCGACGGATTTCATCACGTAGCGGGCTCAAAAAACATTATCGATATACATGGCGACATGCATAAGTTATTATGCTCTAAATGCGGTTGGCGGGCTGCCGTAAAAGATTACAGCAATGTCCAGATACCGCCGCATTGTCCCGAATGCAACGGCCCCCTCCGGCCCGATGTCGTATTTTTTGGTGAACTACTGCCGAAAGAAAAGCTTGATACTTTAATGCATGAGCTCAAGAAAGGATTTGATATATATTTCTCAGTAGGAACGACAAGCGTCTTTCCATATATAAGCGAACCAGTGATTCTTGCAAAGTCTCTCGGTAGACCAACGGTTGAAATAAACCCGACTGAGACAGAGATCTCGCACATGGTCGATATCAAAATCTCTTTAGGTGCTGCAGAGGCCATGGAGAGAATCTGGAAAACATATAACTCCTGAGTATATTTTTAGTTGGGATTTGTTATTTTAAGAGGTATAATTTTAACATGCGTTGTCCATATTGCGGAAGCCAAAAGGACAGTGTTATAGACTCGAGGGTCTCGAGGAACGGTTCAAGCATCAGACGTCGTCGGAAGTGCCTCAAGTGCAAAAGGAGGTTCACTACCTATGAGTACGTTGAGAGGGTACCTCTCATGGTTATCAAAAAGGACGGCCGCCGTGAAGGGTTCGACAGAGACAAACTAATGAAAGGCATTATGGTCGCCTGCGAGAAGCGGCCTGTCAGCATAAAGCGTATTGAAAAACTCGTAGATGACATAGAAAGGGGCCTAGAGAAGAAGTATGATCGAGAGGTTGCCTCGAAAGAGATAGGCGAACTCGTTATGAGAGGCTTGCATAGCCTGGATGAGATTGCATATGTAAGGTTCGCATCCGTCTACAGGCAATTCAGAGACGTGAGCCAGTTCATGAAGGAATTGAAAACGTTTTTAAGATGAAAGAAGCACTGTATTACGAAAAAATTAGCAAAGATAAAGTCCATTGCCACCTGTGCCCATATGAGTGTGTGATCTCCGATGGAAGAAAAGGTGTCTGCGGAGTCAGGATAAATAAAAGCGGGACTTTATTTAGTGAAGTGTATGGAAAAACAACAGGCATAGCTCTTGATCCGATAGAGAAAAAGCCGCTATATCATTACCACCGAGGCGAACATATACTTTCCATTGGAACGAAGGGTTGCAACTTCCACTGTGATTTCTGTCAGAACTGGCACATATCACAGGTGTTGGATGCCCCGACAACCGATATAACTTCCGAAGAGATAGTTAGAAAAGTAAAAGAGCTTAAATCTTTCGGCATAGCCTACACCTATAACGAGCCTTTCATCTGGTATGAATTTGTCTTAGATACTGCAAAACTTGCGAAAGAAAATGGCTTAGAAAACGTGCTTGTCACAAATGGCTTCGTAAATATGGAGCCACTCGAGGGGCTCCTTCCCTTTATAGACGCGATGAATATAGACCTTAAATCATTTAACGAAGATTTTTACAGGAAGGTATGTAAGGGAAGGCTGAAGCCTGTCTTAGAAGTAATTAAAAGATCTGTGAAAAGTTGCCATGTAGAACTTACTACGCTGCTGATCCCAACATTGAATGATTCAGAAAACGAGATAGGAAGACTCGTAGATTGGATTTATAATAATATCGGGTCAGAAGTGCCGCTGCACTTTTCTAGGTATTTCCCTTGCTACAAAATGGACCTGCCGCCCACTTCGGTTGAGACGCTGAAAACAGCCGAAAGGATAGCGAAAGAAAAACTGAAATATGTATATTTGGGGAATATTTAAATTTAATGACAAATCTTAAAGCTTAACGGGGAGCAGCATATGACATTCAACGATAATATTTATCGTAATTGTTCAAATCTATATTTAAGCTGGTGGCAAGCTCAAGATTCTTAAGCCAATTTTCCAAGAATTTATTTTTCTTATTCTCTAAAGCCTTCTTTGAATAGTCCACCTTCTCTTTTTTGAATTTCTCCTCGTCAAATCCATGCATTTCAGATACTCTGAACATGAGGATGCCTTTTCTAGTTTGAATTAGGTCAGATATTTCGTCCTGTTTTAGCCTTACAGCAATGTTAACTAAGCTAGCCGCCTCGCCTATGCCTTCGACGTAATCGGTTTTTGAAAATAGAACCGTTTCCTGGGTCTTGAGTTTAAGTTTTGCGCACGCTGCTTCGAAACTATCTTTATCCTTCTGCATGAACTCTTTAATCTTTTTATGTTTTTCTTCAGCCAAAGAAGCATCTTGCGAAAACATAACGTAGGAGATTTTAAACTTTTCATTATCTTCCCTGTATCCCTCTAAGACATCAGCATCAGTTGCCTTTATATCTTTGGCAAGTAGATCGTTCAGTTTTCGAAGAGCCAAATTTTCTCTGACTACCTCCTCAAAACTTCTTGGATCAAGCCCCAGGTTATTTCTTAACACATATTCATATATCCTGTCATCAAATCCGCCGTTCCGAGAGAATAATGGATGCGATCTTATATAATTTATTACATCCTGATCAGGGACTTTTATTTTATATCTTTTTGCCTCCTTGGCCATTATGAGCCTGTCCCATGCAAGCTTTCCCATAAAAGACTTATTGTTTAAGAATGAGCCCAGCATCTTTGGTTGATTAAAATAGTTTAGTATTATGTGGCATTTTATACTTCCGAGGCTTTGTGCGAATTCATCGAAAGAGACCTTCTTATTGTTAATAAGACCGACGTATGTCGGCCCTCTTTCCTTTGAACGGCCAAGTCCGCCACTTCCCCATATCACGAAGGCAGGCAGTATCAGGATAAGAATACCCCACAATATCATCTTCGCTACATTTTTCTTCCTGAACAGCTTCAGCATGCGTTTCTCCTTAGCAAGATTATCAGATTATATTTCACGAAACCGATTTAAGCAAGGGAAATTTTTCGATGCAGCAGAA
>JAHFGO010000065.1:0-6421 GCA_023247385.1 Candidatus Omnitrophota bacterium
CAATATAGTGGCTAAACTATACGCGATAGAACCGGCCTCATTGCATACAGGCATTATCACAGATACAAAAGGCAAATTGCTCATATGATTTTAGTTTGAACTAAGCTGTTGATCAATTCAACAATATCTTTTTCTCTTCTTTCAAGAGAGAATAATCGTATGATCTTCTCTCTTGCCATTTCGCCTCTTTTATTGTCGTCCAACGCCATTAGGATAGCCTCAACGCTCTTGGCCGCATCCCCATAGGGGACACGATACCCCGCATCTTCGACAACTTCTGGAAGGGCGGCCCTATCGGTTATAACAGGAACGCACTTATGCGCCATCGCCTCGGCAAGGGCGCATCCAAACTGCTCATGATACGAAACCTGGACATAGACCTTTGCCCTTCTATAAAAGCTACGCAGCTCCTCCTCGCTTACAAAACCCGTTGCATCTAAGTTCTTCGGAATTATGCGAGTTAGATAATCCTTTACCGCTTTATCTATATGGCCAACAAGCACGAATTTCAATTCAGGAAGCATCTTAGCGATTTTTATAAATGTGCCCAGCCCCTTTCGTTTTAGATTGCTTTTTGATACTCTGCCAACAGTCAATATAAGATTATCCTTGTCTCCATTCTCACAGCATTGAATATTCACCCCGCAATATATCAAGCATATTTTTCCTGGAGAGATGCCCAGATTTTTTATGATTTCACCTCTATTATATTCCGAGATGGCGATAATTTTATCAGCCAGATTAGCGATATACCTGGTAATCATCCGGCTCGCCAGAAATCTATATCCCCGCCTCATGGCGCCATAATCTATCTCTGGGGCATTGGCGCAGTCCCAACCACCCATGACTATAAGTATCTTCTTCTTAAAAATTTTAGCGATAACCAACGGGATAAGAGCGGCGCGATAAGCGAACCAACAAAATATAATGTCTGTCTTTCTTATTGCCTTGATTACTGGAAAAATTTTGAATAGGACGTCTCTATAAATTGGTATTTCGCGGCAGTTGAAATTTTTCTTCAATATCTGAAAATCTGTTTCTTCAAATGCTGCATTAGCCTGGTGCAAAAATAAGACATTCATTTTTGATTCGCTAATTGTCTAACAGCCTCTATGACATCATCCACATCTGAATCGGTTAGTTT
This sequence comes from Candidatus Omnitrophota bacterium, assembly GCA_023247385.1. Lineage (GTDB taxonomy): Bacteria > Omnitrophota > Gorgyraeia > 2-01-FULL-45-10 > 2-01-FULL-45-10 > JAHFGO01. The sequence continues at coordinate 1,145 of JAHFGO010000065.1, forward strand.
TGCCGATAGCGGCAGAGATAACGTTCTATCGGATATATATTCGGCATTAGGAAAATCTCCTTTCTTATATCCAAAAGCGCGCTGATAAAATGGATGGAGATGAAGCGATATAAAGTGCATCCCGGTGCCAATCTTTAATTTATAGAGCCTTTTTTGAAATTCATCCCTGGATATGCCGGCTTTATCTTCGTCTATCAGTATTGTATAAAGATGCCTCGCATGCACAATATCATTCCCGATGGGCGAAGGGGTTGCTATAGACAAATCCCGAAAGGCGGCATCGTATCTATTCCAAATCTCTTCTCTTCTTTTTAAATATTTATCGACTCTTGTAAGCTGATGAATTCCTAAAGACGCCTGCATATCCATCATATTATACTTAAATCCAGGATATACAACGTTGTATTTTATGTATCCCTGATCCGAATATCTATGCCAAGCTCCCTTTGTCATACCGTGCAACCCATAGATTTTTATCTTCTCGGCAAAATCTTTATTATTTGTAGTTACCATACCGCCTTCGCCTGTGACTATATTTTTTGTGGCATAAAAACTAAAGCATGTCAGATCGCCTATATTGCCTATCTTGCGCCTTTTATAAACACCTTCTACGCAATGGGCCGCATCCTCTATGACATATAGATTATATTCTTTCGCGATTTCTAGTATCTTATCCATATCGCATGGACGGCCGGCAAAATGGACGGGCACGATAGCCTTTAAACGCTTGCGAGTATTTTTGTTCACAGGCTTACCGGTTTTTTTATCGACATCGTATACGCTTTTGATATATTTCCTAACTTCGATAGGAGATATGTTCATGCTGTCGAAATCTATATCCACAAAAATAGGCCTAGCGCCTGTATGAATAATCGCATTTGCTGTCGCGCAAAAGGTCATCGGCGTGGTGATCACCTCGTCTTCAATACCAATTCCAGCGGCTATCATAGAAAGATGCAAGCCGGCAGTGCATGAATTTAAGGCCATTGCAAATCTTGCGCCAATATATTCCTTAAACATATCCTCGAAACGATGGACTTTGGATCCTGTGCTCAACCACCCGGAACGCAAAGTAGCGGTCACCTCTTTTATCTCTTCTTCTTCAATCAACGGGGCGCCGAAAGTCAAAAAGTCTTTCCTCATCTATTTCGCCTCTGCGTATCGCTTGCCATTTTCAAAATTTGCCAATAAATATCCCATCCCCATTATGAACCAAAATGGTACATAAACCGCAGGCAGGTTTGTATACCCTTCTGTAAAAAAGGAAAAGAAGAATCCAAAGAGGCTGCTTAAAAAAGCTATTTTATATTCTTTTAGTTCTGGATCTGCGGTATTCCTTATTGCTCCACGCAGCCCATTTAAGACGTTTAAATAAAATAGGATAAAAAATACCGCCATTAGGATGCCGCCGTCTGACGCGAATTGCAGTATATCGCTATGAACAAGACCAGAACCGCCCAACCCAATTCCCAAGACGGGGTGCGCTTTTATGATATCGATGGAATCTTTTATCCTTTCGTACCTGCCGATTGCGCTGGAGGCTATCGCCGCTCGCTGCGGGTCGAGTTGTTCGATTCGCGCAACTATAATAGGGGCTGCGAAGATATATATCGCTATACATAGCAGAAGAACAAAAAGGATGCCTTTTTTGCCTTTGTAAAACCCATACATTATCAACCCGAATATATATGAGATCCATATCCCTCTATAAGCCGCTAATATTATAAAAATCGTACAGCACATAAAAGCGATAAACATTGAGGCCCTGATAAAAAGTCTATTTTTAAAAAGGTTTATAAGGGCGATTACAAATGGCGTGATTAAAACAAGGTACGCTGAAAGCATGGGGCCGCCCCAAAATCCCCCCATCGCTCGTTTGAATCCAAAAATATCTCCTGGGAGATCCGGCATAAGATATCCGCCAAACAAGGAGGCTGTTTTTACAAAAACGCTCTCAACTAATCCTAACAATGACGTCAAAATGCCTGTAAGGACTAACAACAAAATTATCTTTCTCACAATATAGATATCAACAACAAGCCTGCGTATAACGTAGAACGCGAATATAAAAAAAAGAGGATACTTCAGATAACTGAGCACAGCATTCAAATTTCTATTGTAATATAACGCTGCCAAAAAACTTGAAAATAAAAAAAATAGAAACCATCGTCCTGATGCGGGCAACCATTTTCCTGAAGGATATAGAGATCTCGTACGCAATATAAAAAATAATAACGAAAATAGATACAACCCGACTGCCTCTGCAGGAGAAATTCTTATGTACTCGCCGATACATATACTCCTCTGCCCGAGCATAAATAACAAAACCAGCACATAAAGCAAATTTACCAAGACGGACAATTTAGCTTTTACAAAAGAGATAAGGATTGATAGGCCTACAAAGATATAAATAAAAACCTCTGCCCTTGATGAGAAAGATACTATCACGAATAACAAAAAAGATGCCACCGTAAAAAGGGCAGGGTAAAAATTAATAGGTCGTATTTTTTGCATAAGCACTCCTCATTGGAAAAATATCCTTATAAAGGCAAAATTTTAACGCAGAAATAAACAACGGCCAAAAAAATCCGCGCCAACTGTCAAGGAGCCCCTTCTTTATAAAGAAGAGATACATAAAAATCACGATGGGGTCGATTAAAATATGATAGAATCTGATTCGTTTCTTTTCCTTTTTAAGCTGAAGATGCTCCAGCGCGCGATATCTATTAAACTTCCATTTTACCGTCTCCCAGTCCTCAAATCCATAATGTAAGATATGCCCGCGCAACTCTCCGATTTTTCCTTTAACGCGCAGTTTTGCGTGTATAAATTTATCCTCATAACGAAATTTGTTTTTGAACAACCGTATTTGCATATCCGGATATAGGTCGGATCCTTTCACCCACTTTCCAAAGACATGATTTTTCCTTGACATCCTAAAGGCCTCATGCGGAATTACATCCTGCGCCAGAATCCGCCTGATCTCGGACCCAAGCTCGGGAGTTGCCACCTCATCGCTATCAATATGAAATATCCATTCATAGCTGCATTTTGATATGGTCCAATTCTTTTGATCGGCAGAATATTTATGCCCATAATAGTAAATGTTTTTAGTATACCTCTTGCATATCTTTACAGTATCGTCTGAACTGAAACTATCGCAAATAATTATCTCATCAGCCCATTCTATGCTTTCTAAACATCTGTTGATGATCTTTCTATTATTATAGGTATGAATCAGGACAGACAGTTTATGCATCTTTGAGATTTAAAAAAACTTTTTCTATCTCTTCCGCGCACATCTTCAGGGCAAATGTTTCTTTCGCCTTTTTACGCGCCTCATAACCCATCGCTTCTCTTTCTTCTGTATTTTCAATTAATCTATTCACCGCCTCAGCAATATGCCTCGGGCTTGAGGGAGGAACCAATATCCCGGACCTCTCAGAGATCAATTCATTCAGCCCTGGGACTTCTGTGGCGATAATGGCCTTCGCCATTGTCATGGCGGAGATCACAGTCAAAGGGCATCCTTCGGCCTTTATGGGAGAATGTACGAAGACATCGATTGCCGCCAATACGCTTGGAATATCTTCACGAAATCCCAATGGAATGAATGCGTCGCCAAGATTCAGTCTTTTTATCTCATTCATAATCGACTGCTTATATCGGGATGGGCCGAATATGGAATCGCCTACCAAAAAGAACTTTATTTCTGGATGCGCCTTGTGGATAAATTCCGCTGCCCTGATAAAATCGAGTTGTCCTTTCCAATACGCAAAGCGGGCGATATGGCCGATCACTACCTGATCGTCTCGCACATGAAATTCTCTACGCACCTTGAGACGATTCACTTTTTCTAAATTGAATTCGTCACAAGATACGCCGTTGTATATTAAGAATATTTTTTTCCATAAAATTTTGTAAAACTGTTCTCGTATCGCCTGAGACGCCGCGATCACACAATCCGCGAAAAACAATGCCCATAGATTAACGATAAAGGCTAAGAGGCCAAAGACCCTCTTCCTATCGACCACCTCCTGCATATCCCATACGCATCTGGCGTTAGTGCCGAGCTTGGCTATGGAGCCATAGAAATTCGCCATTAATCCCTTTGTGCAGATAATGTCGAATTTCTTCTTTCTCAAGAATAGATTATATCGCGAAGCTAAAGATATAAATACACAGAGGTCATAAATGACCGCGATCGGATTGAGTATGACAAACCGTTCTCCAAATTGGCTGCTCGTTGAAAAGAACTTTGGACCTTTAACAATATAATATGGCACCCCCAGTTCCCTGCATCGCACAGTCAATCTGCCTTCTCGCGGACATATGAAGTTAATTTCGAATCTCGCCCTATCTAATGCTTTTGTTATAGCCAGGGTATTGTATTCGATGCCTGCCATGCGGGATTCCTGCATAAGAAAGGCTATTTTTATCTTCCCCTCATTCAATGCTGCTGCCTCCTTTCAAAGACCCCATCCTATGCGCCGGCACGCCTCCAACTATAGTATCTTCATCCACGTCTTCGTTAACAAAACTCATGGCGGCAACTACGGCCCCCTTACCAACTTTAATTCCCTCTCTAATCGTAGATGCCGCCCCAACATAGGCATCGTCTTCAATAGTAGTTGCCCCTTTCTTAGGCGGTAAAATTTCTCTTAATATGCTGGGGCCGACGTCAAAATGTGTAAGCAGATTGACTCTCATCGATATGACAGTACGGTTTCCTATTTTTATTTTCTCGGTAAGATCCAAAAAAACCCCCCTACCCAGATAGGCATTATCACCTATCTCCAAATTCGCATAATCTCTTTTGGCGTTATGTATAACCGGACTTGGGCTGATAATAACATTCTTACCTATCCTGGCTCCATATTTTTGCAGGGTAGATACTATCAACTTGCTGGGCATAAAATAGTACAATGCATTAAGTCCTTCGATTCTATATGCCTTATATGCTATATATATCGCGATTTTGAAGAAGGCCAATACGGCGCTCTTGCAGATCGAATCTATTCCATTCATGGCATACATGCCAGCGCTTGTCTGATCATCCCGCACTTCCAACAAAACTGATTTACAACCAAAATGGGATAAGCAAGAAATCTAATCACAGGTCTTTCTATTTTAGCACTCATTAACCATGGTTCATATAAAATATTTATTAAACAATATCCAAGTTTAAGAACGTCCCTAACCCTTCTAATTTCATGCGGATAAACACAGTACATGTCTTTCCATTTTTTTCTGACTAAATAATAGGCTCTGCCGTAC
>JAHFGO010000065.1:6431-11031 GCA_023247385.1 Candidatus Omnitrophota bacterium
ATAAATATCTGGTAAAATAGCTCTCTCCAATTAGCGCGATGAAAGTGATAGACGATGAGATTAGGGTCATAATATATTTTAAAGCCGGCTTGTAAAGCCCGCCAATTGTAATCTACATCTTCTCCCCTAAATAATGACTCGTCATATTTCCCTATTTTTTTTATAACCTCTTTTTTATAACTCGCATTTGCGCCGGCGACTGTTCTCACGTAACCAGCTTTTTCTGAGAAAGGGAAGACGACTAGCTCGGCTACTTTATCTATGATTTTGTTTCCTACGCTCTTCACCCTTCCTCCTATAACCCCTGCTTCAGGATGCTTTTCATGCAACTCTTTAATCCTTCTAATCCAGTCGAAACTTACAACTACATCATCATCAGTTAGGGCTACTATATCTCCGGCACTGGCATGTAACCCTATATTCCTCGAAGCCGCCAAATTAATATTTTTAGTCGGGATCAGCTTTATATGGGGAAATTTCTCCTGCCATTTTATAACAATATCTCTTGCCCGTCCTTCGTCTCCATCCACAATTATAATCTCATCGGGTAAATCGCATGATTCTTCTATTAAAAGTTTTAACCCCTTTTCCAACAAGCAGTTGCGTTTATAGGTGCAGATCAGCAAACTTATTTTCATCTTTTGAATATTTTTTATGCATCGATAATCGCATACGCACAAGACCTAAGATATCCTCTAATACAGTCTTTCCTATGTTAACTTTTGTTCCTATATCTTCTGTCCATTCCACAGGAACCTCAAATATTCTGAATTTATTATACTCCGCTAAAAGTAATATCTCTGTATCAAAAAACCAATTATTATTCTCTACCAGTGGAATGAGCTTTTTTGCAACTTCTGTTCGCAGCGCCTTGAACCCGCATTGTGCATCTGAAAATTTATTAAAAAATAAACATTTAATCATTGAATTATAAATTCTTGAGAATATTTCACGTTTTAACCGCCTCTTTATTCTCGAGGCTTGCAAGAGCCTTGAGCCTATTGCTATGTCAAAACCGCATGCTATGCCTTCAATCAGAAGTTTTAAATAAATTAAATTTGTAGAGAGATCGGCATCCATATAGCAGACAACATCCGCATTGCTTTGGAGAAAAGTATTTCTCAACGCTAAGCCTCTTCCTTTTATTGGCAGCCAAGCATACGAAATACTTTTATGCGCTGATATTAGATCTCTCGCAATCTGCGGTGTTTTGTCGGTAGAGGCATTGTCCGCTATAACTATATCCCATGAGAAATCAGCAACCTTGGTTAGATAATGATATAATTGCAGTACATTCCTTTCTAGGCAGCTTTGCTCATTATATACCGGGATTATTATATCGACGCGTGATATTTTTCTATACATCGCTCTTTAACTGTATTTCATTCTCGTTACGCTATTTTATAGCAAGTCCCCATATATACAGTATGCCTTTTGGAGCAGTATAACGAAAACGTATCTTATATATATCCCTTCTAGGTGGCATCTTAAACGCCGCAGAGTAAATTCCAGCCTGAAAATCACGCCAAGCTTCTGGATAATGGTGATATCCAACGAAAGCAATACGTTTATGCCATTTATAAACCCTCTTTAATGAAGACCCAAATTGCGCTGGTTTCGACCAATCTTGAGTTTCCATGCCCAACCGTAATGGGAATACTGTGATTTCGCCATTTTTGTCTTCTACCGCCATTTCGGCAACTTGTTGACCATCCGCCAGACCATCTAACCCAACCACATTGCTTAATAGCCTGACATAGCTGCAGCTAGAAGGATTGGCAAGTGGAATACTCAATTCGCAAGCGCCTTCAAGATCTGGGAGCATAAAGGCCCCCACAACTTTTAGCGAGCTGTCATCAATCTTTATGTCAACGGGCAGACGTAAATCCTGAAATTCTAACCCATAAATATCAAGCGGCTGATATATTTGGCCTGTTTTTTCGTCTACCGGATAGCCGTCTTTTTCTATTTTATCGCGCTCAAATATATATTCAAATAAAGGATACTCGACGCGGCAATCAGCCCCAGTAAACCATTTTTCTATCTTTTTTAAAAATTTGTTAAATGCCTGACGCATATCTGAACGATAATCATTTGTCACAACAATAATACGCTTATAGCGTAACAGAGCGGATATGTCTTCCTGGCGCGCATACCCCCAAAGCCTGATGCGCGGAATATCTGCTGGAAAATAAAAATCTATCGGCCCTTCAGAGCGTCCGTCATATAGGATAGCGGTTTTCGATATTACGCGCGAAAGGGCGAATCTCCCAGCAAACCGGTAATCCGGAGAGGAATCATACGACCATTGGCGGGTCCAGCGCGACCATAACGATACACCATTCAGCATAATCAGCGCGCATAGCATTATATAAAAATATCTTTTCGTAACTGTTGAAAGGCCCAGAACAATGGCTATTATAAAAGCAGGCCAAATGAAAGCGGCGTGTCTAGGGGCGATACCGCCTGATAACTTTCCAAAAACTGGATCTGATACTATAAATATCCCTACTAAAACTGTCATATATATAAAGGGCATCAATGACCATCTATTTTTCGCCGTTATCATTCCTTTAACACATAAAAAAAATATGAGGCATATCTCGATAGATAAAAATGCGGATAAAAAAATATTTGAGAATGGATACAAATTATACCCTGACGCAAATATATATATAGCCCAGACAACCTTTACAAAATGCACAAGCGATAATGGCGCCATAACAGGCTCTGACGGACCAGAAGCCTCGGTATGGACCTGCACAAATTGCCATATTCGATGACGCGCGCCTGGAATAAAAGATCCCAGTAATAGCATGAAAAGAATAGCGCTCCCTAAAACCATGCTCCTCCAACGAGACTTGTGTGGTCGCGATATCAAAAGAGTTGTCACAAGCTGAGTAACAACGGCTAAAAATCCAAAAAAATGCGACAAAATTAAAACGAGTCCGCTTAATAGTGACATCGTAATAGACAGTATGGATTTTTTATGCTCGACCAAATATATTGTTGCGATAATGAATAATGAAGTTGCAAAAATAAAGAACGAGTAGAATCGAAATTGCTGTGAGTGATAAATAAGAAACGGCGAGGTGGCAGTGAGCACCCCTGCCGCAAACGCTGAACGTCTTCCGACTATTTTGTTTCCAATTTTATACATAGCGACAGTCGTTAATATACCAAATAGGGCGGATGGTATTCTCAGCCATATATCGCTGCTTCCAGGACGAGCCCAGAGCTTCATGAACACAAAATAGATATAGGCATTCCAGCTCAACCCGATATGCCTGGCCGCTAAGATTGAGCCATACTCGTCGCCATTCAAAGGATATGCCGATATTCCGCACAACATTAACAATGCGGCTAAAGCAACTGTTAACAACATATGTTTTTCTTGGTCTTCAGTTTCCCGGACAACTGCTGAATCCCCAGCGCTCCGAAAATAATAACAAAGGGGTCTATCACTGCTCTATACCCCATCCCAGACGCGACAATAACATGAACCCCTACTTTCAATATCACTATAGAATATAGCAGAAACAACCTCTTCCATTCTTTAAGGCCGGATATAAATCCGATGATAATAAAGGGGATTAGAGTTCCGTATGTACACAAATTTATTATTCTTACAAACGTATTTTTAAAAAGACTTTCGTGTCTTGGGAAGATAGCCCAAAAAGCAAAAAATCTTTTGATACAAAGGATAAAAAAAGTTCGTGGGTATTTTGAAATAAAATTTAGGCTTAGTTTATAATAATGGCGGTTTTTTTCGATATCGCTCATATAGCGAATTTTCTTGTCTATCTCCCTAATATGACCATATGCTTTCTGGTTTGGAACTGTCCCATCTGAAAATTCATTATTTCCCTGATAGAGGGCGCTCCCCCCATGCAGGGAGGGCTCAAGGATAAATCTGCCATATACGTTATAATTTCTTATGTACCATGGCGAAGATATCAAAGTCCAAGAAATAAGATAGACCGCTGCTGCTGCAGCAAGTCTTCTAGGCTGCTTTCTTAAATTCATTGCAAACCAAATTAATATAAGCGGCGCCAAGAATAGAAATTCAGAGTGCGCGAGAAATATTATACTGCTCAACACCGCTAGAAGGACTGTTCTCAGATATAATCTTCTGGCGATATCGATGGAAATAAACACCAATAGTAGAAGAGACAGCGCTATAAACGCTGCCCAAGAAAAGATGCCGGAAAAAAATACAAGGAGCGGATAAAAAATTGCAATGGCAGAAGCGATAAATGAAACCTCTGCGTTGAATAATTTATTTCCAATGAAATAGATCAAAAGAGGGATGAAACAACTCAGTATAATCTGGAATATCGCGGCTATCAAACAATTCCCCCCGCTTATTATCAGCAAGAATGCCAAAAAATATGGGTAGGCTGGAAACCACAGCGTATCAACTCTGCCGTTAGCATTAAGAAAACCCTTTCCGCTGGCAATATTTTCCGCGAGGCTTACATATGCCGGCGCATCCCCCCAATAGAATTGAGCGTTGCTGGGGGTGATAAAAACAAAAAATACAAAAATTCTCACTAAAAAAGATGCGATCAATAAAAACAATATCCAGCTTAATCTTGTC
>JAHFGO010000066.1:0-9859 GCA_023247385.1 Candidatus Omnitrophota bacterium
AGTGTCTGCAAGGTTTGCCCTCGCCATCGACGAGCCGTAGAAGAATATGGAGACGTTACGGACATCTGTGCCATTGGTCTTGAAGTTCTCTGAATAGTCTGCTATCTCGTCTCCTTTTCCTAAGTGCGTGTCATAGTAGGTCTCGCTCTGCAGTGAGCCTACCAAAGCATACGAACTAGCCTTGAATGTCTGGCTGCGGACCATGAAGTCCTCAGGCGACACTCCTGCATTAGACGCCCTCAAGCCTTGCTCTCCATCCTGTAGATTTGCTGTGCCGTACTCGAATTGGGTCTTCGTCTTTATTGCTCCAGCGGATGTGAAGTTGAAGGCGTAATTCGCCAACTCATATCCCTTTCCGAGTCCGGTATAGTAAAAAGTTTGCCTCTGGAGCGCTGTATTAGGATCAGTTGTATGATTATTCTTATAAGAATCTGTTCTTACCAGTGGGTCATATATATATGATGTCGAAGCTCTCCCCTCTAATCTAACATCTTGTTCACCGTATATGCCGTTTGCATTAAGGTCTTGATCTGGGGCCTCGTTGACGAACTGTTCATAAAAATAATACGATGTATCACGAACCATGATACCATCGGATCGATAACTCAATGCGTAATCTGCGATTTCTTTATCTTTTCCCAAATGTGTGTCAAAATAGGTTTTTACTTTTATTATTGCATCATCTCTTATACCGTCTTTACCTGGCAGAGGAACACCATTAGCGCCAAGTTCACTTGGATCAATCGCATCACCTTTATAAGTAATGATCAATCGTAAAGGGTCGGTTGGATCGGCCTGTGATGCGATTACTATGCTAATCTCCCCATCGTCAACTGAACCATTGCTATTTAGGTCTGTCCAATGTTCATAATATTTTACCTGGGTATCTCGTATTGAAACACCATCTCCATAATAGGTGTAGGTGTAGTAGGCTATCCCGATTAACTTACCTGGTTGGTTTGGGTCTTCTTTTAGGATATAGTACGTCCTTGAGGATAGGACTCTGGTCAGTGGGGTGCCGTCAGGGTTCCAGCCTGTGATGCGGTATGTCTCTGACATGGTGATGCCGGAATTGGCGGTGATTGTCTCATCGGACGCTCTTAAATACTCGCCGTCAGCGTTTCCGTAGAAGTATATCGTCTCACCCATGACTTTGGTGCCTGTAACGTCATATGTCCAGGTGTAGTCCGCTATCTCCTCACCCTTGAGTCGGCCTTCTGTATGATAAAAGGTTTCGGATATAAGATTCCCAACGTGCATGGTTTCTCTTATGCCATCACCGTCTTCGTCCGTATAATAAACCCTATAGATGCTAGTTCGCGATAGGCATTCTCTGTAGTTCGCTTCGGCCGCTGTATGTCCATCGGCATAATAGTAAATTGTCTTTGTTAATACCTTGCCGTCCGTATTATAGATTAGTGTATAATCTGCAACTTCCTCTCCTGCAAGGCGATTTGTATCATCATATACAGTCATCGATAATATGCTGGCATGACTAAGCTCTTCGTCAGTAAGAATTCCGTCTCCATTTGTATCCGCATTTCCTCGATATGTTATAGCTTTACTCTTGGAATAACGATATTCCTGTCCCGAAACTTCGCTTGCCCTTTTTTCATCTTTATAATAATAGACTGTTGTGTTTAAGATATTGCCCTTCTCATCAAAATTTTGAGTATAATCTGCAACCTCTTTATTTTTTTCACCAACAAATGTGGTTCTTGATGACTCATATTCTCCGGTCCCGTCTGATTTTTTAGAATAAGTAACTGCCGACTTTAATACGTTATTTTCATAATTATACTGAATACGCATAAAGGGAGTATTGGGATCGTCTCTAGTATAAAACAGCGTTTCTTGAATTTTGTTATTTTCACCCTCGCCGGCATAAATAGACTTTTCAATTAAAACATCGCTTCCGCTTGAGATGTCATATTTTCTTGTCTCGGTTATATTATCGCCAGAGTAAGTATAATCAATTCGATATTTAGCCTCGTATTTCCCATTTATGAGTCTATACCCCGTATAGATATTGCTGACCTTTTTATTGTCCTTATCACCAAAATATATTATGGTCTGAATAAGCCTGGAGCCGTCAGGATTGGTTCTGTCGCTATACGAAACCCAATAATTAATCCCGTGCTCATCTGTCTTCTGCTCCGCGCCTTGTCTCCAAGCCTCTATATCCATCCTCGTTATGTCATATTTATTGATTTGACTTAGTCCATTACTTGGGTTTTGATCTATATATTGGATGTCATTTAAGTTGTGGGGTTCGTTTATATCATCGGGTTCGGTCAATGTGTAATCCGCGGCATTACCTTCGCCGCCTTCCGAGCCGCTTCTTTTCTTCTTTAGCTCAATTTCTTCATCTTTCCTTTTTGGGGGATTCCTCAAGAGCCACAAGAGGTCCTCTGCATCCTGTTTTAATCCTATTATCTCTTCGTGTTTCTCTTGTTGTTCTTGTATGTAGGCGGGTGAGAATTTTTGGGATTGTTCTTTTTCTTGGTTTGTAGGCAGGAGGCTAGCTGCGACAGTCTTACGCTTATTATAAGATAATAAATCGTAATTAGTTACTTCCTTCTCTTGTTGTGATTCCTTCTCTTCAGTCTTTGTTAATCTTTTTCCTTCTACTTCTATTTTACCTTTTAGTGGCGTTTTTTCAGCTTCAACGGCTGTTGGAATTCTATAATAAAATAAATCGCCAGCCCAGGCTATGTCATACCAGATAAATGTCACAACCAGCAGGCTGGCGATCACCTTCATGAACAACCGCTTATGTCTATCTTCGTAATAATCTATCATCTTTTTAAATCTTTCTTTAAATCTTTTTTAAACATTATATTAACTAATGAAAAAAAATATCTTTATATCATCACGTTATAACTATATCATATAATATTGTTCGTGGCAAGGCTAAATATATAGCTTTTTTATACCTTAACAAACTTATCTGCCACTATCCTACTCCATTTTACAAGCTCTGAGACCATGACATTCCTATTGTGCATCTTATATTCTAACTTTTTCGACATCTTCAATATTTGCGGCCCGGATAGATATTGTTGTATGATTTGATACCGGGGTCTTCCAATAGTCTATTTGTAACCTCTCTTCATTGCGGAACTTGGTATGATGGCCGATAAGTTTTGCGGCCAGCTCTATCAAACTATCGCCCAGCTTGCCTCGCAAAACAGAAAATGGACCCTGGTTATCTTTTAACTTAAAGCACACATCTCCATTTCTTACTAAAGTTTCTAGGATATTATTTTCAGCCTCATCCCTTCCTACTATGAGCTTTGCTTCATTCGAAAGCCTAAAGTGCCTTCCTATTCTTAATAGCTTTACCTCATCCATTATCAATGCATTATGCTCTATCAGATCTTTTATTCGCTTTGCAAAACCAGGATCCGTAAGTAGGCACCCTCCTGCGGCGCAGGGATAGTCATTTATGCCAAATTCTTTTGCAAGCGCTATCTGCGGCTTTCTGGACCTGCCGGATATATCCAATAACTTGCTCCTATCCACTACACCCTCGATCTCCGGGATGGTCGGCTCAAAGAATTGAGAAGATAACGGTCTTACTATCAACCCCTTAAGCCCTGACTCCTTCTCAATTAAAAGGATTGCATCTTTTCTCTGTGACATTGGCCTCTCACCCAATACCTCGCCCGTCACAATAAATGAGGCGTTGATCTCTTCCATGTAGCTCTTGGCCTTGCTGAAAGTGAAAATCCTGCAATCTATGCATGGATTCATTTGGGATCCGTATCCATATTTAGGATTTTTTACTACTTTGAGGTACTCCTCGGTAATGTTCAAAACTTTTAAGGGTATTTCTAATGTTTGGGCAGCCTGCGTTCCGGCATGTTGACAGCCTTTTCTTGTACAGGTGCAGAATGTTGTCACAAAGTTTATGGCCTCTACTTCTATGGCCTGTTCCAATATAAGCCTGGTGGCTAATATGCTATCAAGCCCCCCCGATAGTAGCGCCAATGCCTTTCTATTCATGTTTTTTTAATTTCTCCAGCCATTCCTTAATTTTTTTCTCATAGCCCATCTCTGTTGGTATATAATATTTTTTATCCGACGGCTTATATTCCTGTTCTACATGATGGCCTTCATAATCATGCGCGTATTTATATCCCTTGCCGTGGCCAAGCGTTTTTTGATCGAGGTGGCTATCCTTCAGGTGGTCCGGCACGTCCAATATTTTTCCTTGCTCAACGTCTTTCAGGGCTTCTTCTATCCCCAAATAGCTTGCGTTGGATTTCGGCGCACAGGCAACATAGACAGCGGCCTGAGCCAACGGTATTCTTGCCTCAGGCATCCCTACGAACTCTGAGACTTGAAGCGCTGCATTTGCAACTACAAGCGCCTGAGGATCTGCATTGCCAACATCCTCTGCGGCACATATCACTATTCTGCGGGCAATAAACCTTGGGTCTTCGCCGGCGTATATCATCTTCGCAAGCCAGTACAATACAGCGTCCGGATCGGAGCCGCGCATGGATTTAATAAATGCGGATATTGTGTCGTAGTGCCCATCTTCGTCTTTATCATACAGAACTGCCTTCTTCTGTATCGATTCTTCTGCAACCTTTAATGTGAAGTGTATTTCTTTATCTTTTTCTGCCGGCGTAGTAGTTAAGACGCCGACTTCGAGGGCAGATAAAGCGCGCCGCGCATCGCCTTCTGATACTTTTGCCAAATGCTTTACTGCCTCCTCATCCACTTCTACCGGCATCTTGCCAAAACCATTTTCTTTATCGGTCAGCGCTTTTCTCAATATAACAGTTATATCGTCATCTGATAATTTCTTGAATTCGAATACCTGAGAGCGCGAGAGAAGCGCTGCGTTGACATAGAAGAATGGGTTGTGGGTTGTGGTCCCGATGAGGATGGGATTCCCTGCTTCAACATCCGGCATCAATACATCCTGCTGAGCTTTGTTAAAGCGATGAATCTCGTCTATCAAAAGTATTGTGCGCCTTGAGTCTAATGACAGGCGCTTTTTTGCAACGTCTATAATCCTTCGAATATCTTGGACATTATTGGAAGCGGCGTTGATCCGCTCAAAATATGATTTGGTCCTTTCGCTTATTATCAATGCGAGCGTCGTCTTGCCGCATCCTGGCGGGCCATATAGGATCAGGGAGGAAATTTTATCAGCCTCTATCAACCGGCGCAGTAATTTATCTTGACCTAGTATGTGCTCCTGCCCAACAAAATCATCAAGCGCCGTCGGCCTTGCCCTCACCGCAAGCGGCTCGAGGTCTTTTAACTTGGTTTTCTCTTTAACAAATAGATCCATAAAAAAATCCCCACATGTGCCGTGTGAGACTGAATTATCTTGACCCTGTTATGTAACAGGTGGGTGCCCTCGAAGAAGTACCTAAGTACTTCTAAAGTTAGGCTCCCTTTTATAATGCTGTTGGCTCAAGATTCTTCACTCGAATCACGCGCACCGCAGGGAGTTTTTCTTTCCATCTATAAGTATAGCACAAAATTTTTTAAATGCAAATTTAGTGCCAACACTTACCTGAGCTTTGCACTTAATTTTTCTTCGAGCGAGCGAAGGATCCTGGCTTGACAGTCTAAAACGTCCCTGTCTTCAAGGGTTTTTAACAAACTTTGATATTCAAGCCTGTAGGTGAGGCCTACTTTGCCGTCGGGAATCTGCTCTCCGGTGTATCTATCAACAAGTTTCACATCTTTGAGCATCGGGCCTGCCGATATTTTGATTAAAGATGTTGCGTCAGAATTTGAAATCTCTTTTCCAATGATTATAGATATGTCCCTGTAAATAGAGGGGTATTTTGGGAGCTCTTTAAATGTCTTCTCTAATGTTATGTATTTAAGAATCGGCCCTATGTTCATTTCTAGTGCATAAACTTTATCCTTTATATCAAAATTATTTAAAATCCTTTTATCCACCTGCCCCAGCATGCCAAAGGCCTCTTTCTTTATCGCCATCGATGCGCATTCCGTAGGAGAGAAACGGCCATCTTTAGCATATTCAAACGAAACCGAGTCCATACCTAATTCTTGAAATAATGCCTCTGCCATGCCTTTGAGATCAAAGAAACTGATGGGTCTGGGGCGGTCCACCCAGCCAGAGAATGCCTGGCCAGTAAGCGCTACGCAGAGATATTTCTTTTCGACGAATTTGCCGTTACGCTCTTTAAGATAAATATTCCCCAGTTCAAATAATTTGAAGTCCTTCGCCTTCCTGTTCATATTCCACAATACGGAATTCAACATGCCGACGATGAGGCTCGGCCGCATGATCTCTTGTTCTCCAGATAAAGGATTTTCTATCTCTATTATATTTTTATCTAAAAAGTTTGCTAAACCTAAAAGCTTTTTACTTAAAAGGCTATATGTAATTATCTCGTCGGCGCCAAGGCTTGTAAGAGCGCGCCGAATCTTCTTTGCCGCCACCATATCGCTTGATATCCTAGAGGACTCTTCTACTATGCCTGGGATGGTGTTTGGTATCTTATCATAACCATGTATGCGTGATACTTCTTCTATTAAATCGATTTCGCTGTCTAAGTCGATACGAAAACTGGGGATCTCAAATTTTACTTTGTCTTTTGCAGGTGCTAATGCCTTAAGACCAAGAGAATTTAATATTTTTTTAATACTGGAAGGCGCGATCTCCACACCAAGGACCTCATTGCATTTAGAATAGCTAAGCGTTACTGTTTTTTTCGAAAATCCCTTATCCCCTACATCGAAAAGTTCGCCTATCTCACCACCCGCCAGCTTTAATATGAGGTCTAAGGCTCTGTTTGAAAAGTTCTCGATATTTTTCAAATCGACCTTTCTTTCAAATCTGTAACTTGATTCTGTCATGATTCCGAACTTCCTCGAAGTCCTTCTGATGGAAACTGGGTCGAAGAATGCGGCCTCTAGCAGTATATTTTTAGTGGAAATTGTAACTTCTGTATTCGCCCCGCCCATGATGCCTGCTATTGCTATTGGCTTAGTGCTATCGGCTATAATCAGAGTCGAATCATCTAAGATCCTCTCCGCCCCATCTATCAAGAATATCTTCTCGCCTCTCTTTGCCCTTCTAATGATGATCTCTTTGCCTTCCATCCTGTCCAAATCGAATGCGTGCATTGGTTCGCCTGTTTCGAAAAGACAGAAGTTCGTGATGTCGACGACATTGTTTACTGGCCGCAGGCCTATCGTCTGGAGTCTCGTTTTAATCCAAGCCGGAGACTCGCCAATTTTTACATTTCGTATTATCCTTGCGGTATATCTAGGGCAGAGCTTCTTGTCCTCAACTTTTATCTTTATCTGGCTTTCGGCTTTCGGCTTTCGGCTTTCGGCTGTGGACGGGATTTTCAGTTTTTTGCCAGTAATCGCCGAAATCTCTCGTGCAACTCCAATTAGAGAAAGCCAGTCCGGCCTATTCGCTGTTACCTCTATCTCGAATAGATAATCCGACCCCTGCTTCTCGATGGATTCTACCGCAAGCCCCGCCATCGTGAGGAGAGCGCCCAGTTTTTCAGGTTGGATATTTAAATCGACGTAACTTTTAAGCCAACTGTAAGTTACTCGCATTAGAACTGCCTCAAGAATCTAACATCATTCTCAAAAAATAGCCTGATATTATTTATACCGTGCTTTAACATGGCTATCCTTTCAACGCCCATGCCGAATGCAAAGCCAGTTACCTTTTCAGGGTTGTAACCGACTTTTTCAAACACTTTCGGATTCACCATGCCAGCGCCCAATATCTCAAGCCACCCCTTGCCGCCGCATACGCTGCATTTCTGGCCACTGGCCACTGGCCCCTGGCCCCTACATATGATGCATGATATATCCACTTCTGCGCTTGGTTCGGTAAATGGAAAGAAACTTGGCTTGAATCGCGTCTTCGTATTTTTTCCAAACATCTGTTTGGTAAAATTCGCCAGAACGCCCTTAAGGTCAGAAAATCTTATGTTATCTCCCACGGCTAATCCCTCCACCTGATGAAACATGAATGAGTGCGAGGCATCCGTTGCATCAGGCCTAAAGACCTTTCCCGGCACGACGATAGAAAAGGGTGGAGTATTTTTCTCCATAAAGCGGGCCTGAACAGGAGAGGTATGGCTTCTCAACAAAAATTTCTGGTTACTATCGTTTTTCAAATAGAATGTGTCAAAGGCATCGCGGGAGGGATGTTCGAGTGGTATGTTCAGCGTTTCGAAATTATAATATTCTGTTTCTATTTCAGGCCCCTCTACGACCTTAAATCCTAAAGAGACGAATATATTGCATATCTCATCTATTGTCTCGCTTATAGGGTGGGGCTTACCTATTCTGCCGCGGATGCCTGGTAGCGTTATATCTATTTTATCCTTTTCTTCTACTTCATATGCTGTAATAGACGAAATCTTTTCTTCGAGCGACCTCGTCACAGTCTCTTTCAATATATTAATGAGCCTGCCGGCTTCAGGCCTTTCAGATGCTGAAAGATCGCCCATCTTTTTAAACAGCTCTGTTATGATGCCTTTTCTCCCCAAGTATTTTACTCTCATCGCCTCCAGACTATCTCGCTCGGCTGCAGATGACGAAATCTCTCCTAAGGCCTGTTCCTCAATTTCTTTGATTTTAGATTTCATTTGTCATTTAGAGTTTGTCATTTAAATATTATGCCTTTGCAGCCTCGATGAGCTTAGCAAACGCCTTCTTGTCAAATACCGCGAGATCCGATAACACTTTTCTATCCAGCAAGATCTTTGCTTTTTTAAGCCCGCCAATGAAGTGCGAATACGATAAACCATATTCCCTGCAAGAGGCGTTGATGCGGGCTATCCACAGCGCCCTAAAGTTCCGTTTCTTCACCTTGCGGTCTCTATAGCTGTACTTCATCCCTTTCGCAACAGATTCTTTCGCGCGACGATAAAAACGGGACCTGCCGCCCCACTGCCCTTCAGCGGCCTTTAGCGTTCTCTTCCTATGTCTCTTAGTTGCAACGGCATGTTTAACTCTACTCATAAATCCTCCAAATTTTGCTTTTTATCACTGCGATGCAAAATTTGTCCCGAGTCCCTCGTCCCGAGCGAGTGTTGATTATTTGATATCGCGAGGGACTCGGGGCGAGGGACTATTACGCCCCGTATGGCAATAGCTTGTTAATGCTTTTAAGTTCGCCTTTAGCCACGAATGCGGGTTTACCTAAAGTGCGTTTTCTCTTAGACCTCTTCAAGACCAAAAGATGACGCCTGTAAGCCTTAAAATGTTTTGCCTTACCCGTCTTTGTTATTCGTATCCGTTTCTTAACGCTTCTGCTCGTCTTTAACTTCGGCATTTTTCTCCTGATAATAGCTATGTTAATTCAAAACTCAAAATTCAAAATGTAAAACTTATGTGTCACTAAAGTGACCTTAAACATTTGGGCCCGAAGGACACAACAATTTTGAGTTTTGCATTTTGCATTTACTTTGTCCTCAGCACCATAGTGATGAATCTGCCTTCAAGCCTGGGGGTCTCTTCTATTTCACCTATCGATGATATGTCGCTGGAAAGCCTATCCAATATGCGCCTACCCAAATCTATGTGGGTCATCTCCCTGCCTTTAAACATCATGGTAATTTTAACCTTGTCGCCTCTTTTTAAAAATTCTTCCAGATTTCTTAATTTAAACTGATAGTCGTGCTCGCCGATCTTCGGACCCATTCTTATCTCTTTTATGTGTATCACCCTCTGCTTCTTGCGTGCTTCTTTTTCTCTCTTCTCCTGTTCGTATTTGTATTTAGAATAATCGATTATTCTGCAGACAGGCGGGGTTGCCGTTGGTGCAACCTCTACAAGATCAAGCCCTGAGTCTTCTGCGCGGCTCACAGCATCCTGAATTGTC
>JAHFGO010000066.1:9869-11018 GCA_023247385.1 Candidatus Omnitrophota bacterium
CTGTAATTTATCCTCAAGTCTTTCTTCGCGATATCCGATCACCTACCTTTCAAATTTGCGAAGCAAATTTGATCCTGAAGCGCCGTTAAACAATGCGACGAATAGGAGCATTGTAGGCGCTGAAGGACCTATTTCCTTTCTGCTATTTCTTTTTTGATTATTTTAACAAGCTCCTCTTGCGCCATCTTGCCCATATCGCCTTTTGCTTTCGACCTTATTGATAATGAATTCTCCTTTGCCTCTTTTTCTCCAACGACAATCATGTACGGAATTTTTTCTATCTCCGCGTCGCGGATCTTCTTTTGTAGTCTTTCATTTCTGCGATCAAGCATAGCCCTTATCTCATTATCAAATAGCACTTTCTCCACTGTCTCGGCATATACTGTCACCTTTTCCGAAACTGGTATTATAACACATTGCGTTGGCGCTAGCCACAAAGGAAGCGCGCCGGCAAAATGTTCTATCAACGCGCCTAGAAATCTTTCGAGCGAACCCAGGATAACCCTATGCAGCATTATGGGCCTGTAAACTTTACCATCTTGACCTACATAGGCCAAATCGAATCTCTCTGGAAGCGCGAAATCGCACTGTATTGTTGCGCACTGCCACTCTCTTTTCAGAGCGTCTTTCAGTTTTATATCTATCTTTGGGCCATAGAATGCGCCTTCGCCCTCATTGACAGTATAGGTAAGATGTTTTTTGTCGAGTGCTGTTTTAAGCGCTCTCTGGGCAGCATCCCAATCTTCTGTCTTGCCGATAGATTTGGCCGGCCGCGTGGATATCTCAATGGAGAAATCTTCGAATCCAAAAACTTTTAAGGTATCGATTACGAAATCTATTACCTTTATTATTTCATCCTCGGCCTGACTCTTTAGGCAGAATATGTGCGCGTCATCCTGGGTGAAGCCCCTAACTCTTAACAGGCCATGAAGAACGCCGGATTTTTCATTTCTATAAACCGTGCCGAGTTCAAAATATCTGATCGGAAGATCCCTATAGCTTCTTGTCTTTGATTTATAGACGAGTATATGTCCTGGACAATTCATGGGCTTTATGGCATATTCCTGGCCCTCTATTTTGAAGACATACATATTCTCTTTGTAATAGTCGTAGTGACCCGACGTTATCCAGATATCGCTCTTCATTATG
>JAHFGO010000067.1 GCA_023247385.1 Candidatus Omnitrophota bacterium
TTTAATCTTCTCTTTTGGAATCTCTAACTTAACAAGGCTTCTGTCTGATTTGGCCACCCAAATGCTTCCTTGCGGATAGTTCTTTATCTTCAACAATAAATTTTCTGTCTTTATCTTTTTTGAATCTATCTTTAGGGTCTCATCTTTCACGGATGTTAAAGTCACGAGCCTTTTCATTGGGGGCAGGGAAAATTGAGAAAAAATACTTAAGGCATTGAAGCCTTGCACCCCGCCTTTTCTAAAATCGTAATTCTCGATTAAAGGCAGATACGTTACAGGACAATCCGCTTCAAAGATGAATATATCCTTCTTTATCGGAATATTATCAAGATATGCAAATTCCGATTCAAATCGCGCTAGAAATGAAACCGAACTTTCGTTACGCTCGATGTATAATAGCTCGGTTACGCCATTAGCGGATCTATCCTCACTGTAAGTCTCGAGCCGATATCTTCTATCTAACACAATCCTGGATTTCGATTCCGTAAAAAGCTGTGAAAATGGCAGGGTCGATATTGATTTATAGATCAGTTTGTCTTCCGTGTCAAATTTATCTATTCTAATTGTACCTATATCATGCCCGCCCAGGTTGAGGACATAGTAATATGTCTTATGTTTGGCTTTATCGAGATATATAAAGGATGCTAAAAATAAAAGGATGGTCACAACAAAAAATAATGATACAAGTATGTAAAATTTTTTCATCTAAAAATCTAAAGACAGGACTTCAAAACTCAGCGTCCCAGACCATCTGCCGCGACTTTTTGCAAAACCGGCGCCTTTTTTAAGTTCCTCTAAGATTTCTTTTGGACAATTGGTCAATATCTTCTTGAACGGCATCGAATCGTTGTATTTTATAATAAGCCTGGAAGGACTTGATAGATAAGGGATGGCCAGACCTTGCGTCAGACTTGCGCTGCCAAGCGATGGCTCTTGTGGATGAAAGACTACTTCATATATCACTGCTCCATCGCGGTCTAAAAACTTCACCTTCATTAAAAGGTCTGCTATATCTTTATAGCCGGTATTTTTAACAAGCCCTTCTATGATGGGACGGCCCCGGAGGGCGCCTGTGCCCACAAGGGCCGCGCTTAGCTTAGAAACTTCTACATATTTTGAGTAAAATTTTGCATTTGCCTTGCGCAGAAGCTCCACATAAGACCTTTTAAACTCTTCGCCCTTTAATTCAATGTACATAACGTATCCTACGAGAGTCAATACAAGGACGCTGGATATGACAATACTTGATATGAGGGCCACTATCAGGCTTTTTTTCTTTATTATCATATTAAGTTAACTTTGATTCTTATAAATATCTCTGATCAAATTTAATATGCTAACATAGGCCTGGCTCTTATAATCTGGATATGTCCAGGGCCAAGGATTAAATTTTTTATTTTTATAAAATAGGGTCGCTTCTGCAAATATGCCATTATTCAAATATATCCTGTGAGAGTAATCTTTGGTAGAAAAAAGAACTACCTTCGAAAGATCTACATATCCAGGGTCTATGTTAACTGACCGCTTCCCCGATTTCGAAAAATGTTTTTCCAGCAAATTGGTTCGGAGCTTCACCTTGTATATATTTTTTAGCCCGATGCGCCTCTCGAAACTTAAAAACTTTCTTTTTAAATTAGCGCCTAACTCTTGTGCATAATAATCCGTATGTGTAAATTCTAACATGTCGCTTTCGAAATCAACTGGACCAAATATTTTTTCCAAAACTTTTTTGACTTTTTGGAAAAGCGCTTTATCGCTGGAAAGGAGGCCTACGAACAATTTAACTTTACCTGAACATCTCAGTTGGCCCATTCGCTCCTCTAGGCCTTTAAATCAAACAGCAGAGAACGTATATAATTGATGAGATCCCTGCCGGAAGGCTCCTTTATTGCGCAGAACATTATGCCGGCGTGAAAAAGTCTTTTGCCAGAGGAATCTTTTTCTTTTACATCTTCAGACCAAACCACCTCGCACTCTACCTCAGCCGTTCTTTTTGAATATGGAAGCTCTATAATTAAATCAAGAATCAGTCCTTTAGCAAGTTTCTCATCGAGAAGGAGCTTCATTCCACCCTCTGAGATGTCTATGGTCTGGCTTTCCTTTTTCGAATTTGGTCTATTTTTAATGATATAAATTACCTCGAGATTTTTTTTAAAACGAACGTGCTTTCTTCGCTCTCGTCCATCCCAATATTCTTCCATGATAGCCCGCGGTAATGATTTTTTAACAGAAGTCCTCTCATTGAGGTGGAGCATAAGCATTATCATAGCTAATAGCAGTATGAATAACAGCTCAATGATGAGGAACATCATTAACTTTTCTTTCTAGATATATAGTTTGAAATTATATGCCTGCCTCTCGACGAGAGGTTTTCGAAAAATATGGCGACGTCGTAGTATTTTTTCTCGCCATTTATTATCACGGGGTGTCCCCTAACCACCACTCCATCTACTTCCAAACTCTTAGTGACCTTGTCACCTCTCAATAAGTCTGGCAGCATTAATACGAGCTTGACTCTGGACATCAATGGTATCTCTTTGTCCACCTTACAATAGATACCAGATGCGCTAAGATTTAAGGTATGAGTTATGGTGTCAAAATCTCCTGCGTTTACCTTTAAAGATAAACCTTCATCTTCGATACGGGGGAACCTTCTTCTCTCTTCTTTTGCCATTTATCAGTCACCTCTTACCCAGGAGGCCATACGAACTTCCTCCCGCCCAAAAGATGTAGATGCAGATGGTAAACCTCTTGACCGGCATCCTTATTACAATTTATCACAATCCTATATCCTGACTCCTGTATGCCCTTCTCCTTCGCTATATTCTTGGCTACTAAAACGAGCCTTCCAATTAGACTAATATTCTCATCGGTTAAATCCGAAACCTTCTCAATATGATATTTTGGTATTACCATTATGTGGACTGGCGCTTGCGGCCTTATATCGTCAAACGCCACGATTTCGCCATTTTCGAAAACTATTTTTGATGGATTTTTTTTCTCTATAATCTTGCAAAAAATGCATCCTTCTTTCTCCATGCTGCATATTTTACCATCTTCCCATATTGAATTTCAAGTGTTTTGCACAATGACTTGAAATTTTTCGAGTCATGAATCCACTTCAGGATGTTGTTCGCGGCTCAACAAAATTTGTAATACGCCGTTCACAATATCCTTTGTGAGTCATGCAAAAAATTTCGCTCCTCCCCTCCTGGCTATGCATAAAATTTATAAGCCGCGAAGCGGAAAGTAAAACTGTCCAAATCATTGCTATTTGACTGAAAAGCCGTAATAGCCGATTTGTTTGCCAAGATCCCAATATTCGCCGTGATTATAGACAAACGGACCTGCCTTATTATAATCTATTTTACCATTTCCATCAGTTATATCCTCATCTACGTGGAATGCCACCACCTCACCAATGAACATATCATGAGACCCAAGCGATACCACATTTCTTAGTATACATTCTATATTACCAGGACATTCTTTTATCATTGGCGAATGTATTTTTGAAGACGGGATGGGATTAAGCGAGAACTCCTTAAATTTATCAATATCTTTGCCTGAACGGATGCCGCACAGGTCAACCTTCTTTGCCAAATTTTTGCTTGGGATGTTTACAACGAAATCCCCTGTATCCTTTATAAGTTTGTATGAATATCTGGAAGGCCTTATGGATACGCTTAGAAGGGGCGGCTTAGAACATACAACGCCGCACCACGCTATAGTAATTATATTCGGCTTTTTTGTTTCTTGATTTAGACAGCTTATCAGAACAACTGGGACGGGATAGAGGGCTTCATTTGGAGGGACTTTCAGCTTTGACATTTTTTTCCTTCCAGCATCTATGCGAACAATAAAATTTTCCGTTCCTATAGTACCAGCGTTTTTTCTTGATCGATTTATTGCAATTAGCGCAGTTTGATGGTTTTTCCTTTTTTGGTTCAACCTTCTTCTCTTCTTTTGCGTCTGTGGCTGCAACAGGTGTTGTAGTAACTGGCGTTTGTACATGAGCCGGAACAGTTTGAGCTGACTCTTTATCTGTCTTTTCTTCCTTTTTTTCTTCAGACATATCTCACCATTAAATCATAAGCTTTACGTCTTATCCAGCAATTTTAGCCACTGTAGATAAATATATTCCAATAACCTTCCGTTGTCGAAATTGTCCATCTTTATAAATTTCACTCCGGTTGCATATAAACCAACTTTCGGGTTGGGCTTTTGCCACGCAACCTGACATGGTGCAAAGATTGGAACGTTATCGCCAGGCACATCCACAGATAGATTTATCTCATCCCCTTCTCTTAGTTTCTTATCGAGCATGAGAAGGGCTCCTTCCTTCGATATATTCTTAACCTTATAGGACGCTCTGGTTTTTTCACGCACTATATCGCATAACGCATTCAACGCCGTTTCAAATCGCAGGAATTTTCTTTTTTCGGTCACAGCGACCTCATTATAGTTAACATAAAAATAAGGGGATAAAATATTCCCTTCTATCCCCTTATTTTTACTGTACTACAAACTATACTTATTTGCTAGACTTAAAAACGAATTCTGGCTCTATAACCGGAGCATAGCCTTCTGGTATGGGGAATGGAAATGTCACGGTTTCGTATACTCCTGCACCAGTTCTCACTATTGTCATTCCGACGCCTTTTGCTAATCCGATTGTAAGACCAGAGAGAGGATTATCTTCTACGCTAGTGTCATAGATATTCTTTGGAAGCTCAATCCATCCTGTCACTATATTTGCAAGCCCTCTGTAGAGCTTCTTTCCCATATCTTGTGCGTAACTTGATGTCGCTATATTTAATATCATTAATATAGCAACGCATATAATTATACCCTTTAATAAATTCTTCATTTAGCTATTCACCTCCCTTCACTATTATTTCAGTAAAGTATAACATAAGAAAGTTAGTTTGTCAAGTCTTTATATCCAATATATGCTATCTGGACCTTTGTTCTTTTATAATTTTCTCCACTACTTCGGATACCCTCTCCCTGTCTTCGGGCCTGATGTCGATAAATTCTATGCCCGTATCGTATAAATAGGCGCCCTTATGCCGCGGTTCTGATTTCTTTACAACCCACACCACGGTTCCACCGCATTTTATCGGCGGCCTATTATCATTAAGAAAGAGCTCGACATCAACCCCCTGGAACAATCCGAGATCCTCTTTTATGATGACGCATATTCCCCCTGCACCTATATTCTCAGTCTGCGTAGATATGGTTTTGGAAGTCAACCTCTTCTTTATAGCGATGAGACACTTATAATTAGCTCTTGGGAATTTTCGTCTGTTTATGCCATTCCACATATCTCTTCTCCTACACCATTGGGCTTTAAAAATCCTAATTAGTATACATAACTTATAATAAAAATGCAAGCGAATTTTTGTTTACAATATGCACTGGAAGGGGGTATAATTAATACACCCGCTATTATGTATAGAGAATTCTTTGGTTTAAAAGAAAAACCATTCAATGTCACAAGCGATCCAAATTTCCTGTTCTTAAGCCGCGTGCACAAGGAAGCGTTTTCGCATCTATTGTACGGGATACGAGAGAGGAAGGGATTTTTGGAAATAACAGGCGAGGTCGGAGCCGGAAAGACAACTTTGTGCAGGGCCCTTTTGAATCAGCTCGACAGGAATACGAAAAGCGCTTTTATATTTAACTCCACCCTCCCAGAGCTCCAGCTTCTTCAGGCCATTTTAGAGGATTTCGGCCTTACTGTCGAGAGGAAGAACAAGGGGATCCTTCTACGACAACTGAACATTTTTTTAATAGAGGAACTCTCGCAAGGCAATAACGTCATCCTCATAATAGATGAGGCTCAAAATCTAAAACCATCCATGCTGGAAGAGATACGCATGCTTTCCAATCTGGAGACTGAAAAGGAAAAATTATTTCAAATAATACTCGTTGGCCAGCCAGAACTAAAAAATAAATTGAACTCTCCCAATCTGAAACAATTGAAGCAGCGTATAGGTGTAAGATTCCACATTACGCCGCTTGAAAAAGATGAGGTTGAACAATATATATATCACAGACTGAAGGTTGCGGGTTCAGATGGTCGGATACATTTTCCGAAAGATGTCTTAGAAAGCATATGCAAATTCTCTGGCGGCATACCACGCCTGATAAATATGGTCTGCGATAAGGCGCTTCTTGCTGCCTATGTGATGGAGACAAGACAGATAACATTACCAATAGTGGAAAGAAGTATCCAGGAAATAGAAGGAGTGTTATATCATGAGCATTATACAAGAAGCGCTTAAGAAGATACAATATAATATAGAAACCCATCAAAAACCGCAGCAAAAAGATAAAATTGATGATACGATCTTTTTGAAAAAACCTATTAACTTAACTCAAAAAACCATGTCTCATGGAAATAATTTTAAACTAACCATATCATTATTCATTATATTTATCATATTGGCCGGCTTAGCCGTAAAACAATTACTAATAGATAGAAAAACTGATAAAAAGATAAAAATGCCAGCCGAAACCTATGTCAGAAGCCCATCTTCCTATCAGGAGGTAATCTATAAATCGATATCCAAAGCCGAGATAAAATCAGAACAAAAAAACGCAAACCTTGGCCAGATTGCAGGTCAAATAATAGAAACCAACCTTAAGCATCCCGATCTCAGCTTAAATGGAATAATGTATTTGGAAGATGGGCCAAGGGCAATAATTAATAATTCTATTGTAGAGGTGGGCAACACAGTGGCAGGAGCTACCGTAACCAGGATAGATAGGAAGAGCGTGGCATTGGAATCTAACGGCGTGGAGATAACTCTGAACTTGAAATGAGGCGGCTCACCTCTTCTGGGATACGCATTGGCCTGCTAGCTCTATTAGTAAATACGTGAAGGGATTCGCCAGTAGCTATCAGCCGATTATTTACAAACAATTTATGTGCAAATTTTAAACTCGAATTCTTTAACTCGGGTAGCGATGTTTCAATCCTTACAATATCATCATATTTAGCGGGAGACTTGTAATCACAACTAGCCTTTGCAACCATCAAGTATGCACCTTTTTCTTCCAGGCGACGATAATTCACTCCTAGAGACCTAAAGTACTCTGTCCGCGCAACCTCGAACCAGATAAAGTAGTTAGCATAGTAGACTACGCCCATATTGTCAGTTTCTTGATACCTCACCCTTATTTCTGTCTTGTGTATCTTTGCCATATCAAAATACCAATTCTAATTTATGTATTTTAAATCCACCTACCTCTAGCTTTTCCATTTCCTTAAATCCCTTACTTTTGCAGAGATGCATGGCATCAGCCATCCTATCAGTGCATCTAAAGATCATGCGTTTGTAACATTTGTCCTTGCAAAAAGCCATAGCCTTTTCCAATAGCTCTGTGCCGTAACCGTGCCTTCTATGTTTTAAATCTACAAATAGCCTCCTCAGCAGGGCATCTTCTTTGGATTCCTCTTTCACTCCAACAGTCCCAACTATTTCTCCATCGTCCTCTATGACAAAAAAGGCGTCGTTTCCTCCTCCATATGTTTCTACCACCCTGTCTAGGTCGCTATCAGAATATGCTGACCGATCAAATGGGTATTCCTTCGTGAGAATATTCAATATCAACTCTTTAACACCAACTGCATCATCCTTCTTGAATGAACGCAATAAATAGCTCATGAAAGAAACTCCTATTTCCCCGCGATATGAATAAAGATGTTTCTTTGACGCGGGCCATCGAACTCACAAAAGAATATACCCTGCCATGTGCCGAGCTTCATCTCGCCATCTTCAATAAATATGGTTTTGTCTGTGCCCACAATCGCGGATTTTATGTGGGCAGCGGCATTGTCTTCCGTATGCGAGTAATCACCATCGAAAGGAACTAATCTCTCCAGCCGGTTCAATATATCATGTTTCACGCTTGGGTCTGCATTTTCATTTATCGTAAGGCCTGCTGTCGTATGCGGAACGAATATTTGACATGCGCCTGATCTTATCTTCGATTCTTTGACGAAGTCCTGAACCTTAGATGTTATGTCAATGAATTCCGCCCTACTTCTTGTTGTGATAGATATTTTTTTAATCATTAGCGTTTAAGCATCCTTTCAAAACATTCCTTATTATGTCATCTGGCACGTTTTCCGCAACCTTTACCCTGCCTATCTTAGTGGGCAATATAAACCTATTCTTCCCGTGTATGAACTTTTTATCATGAAGATGTGAATCATATATATCTGAAAACCTCAAGCCCTTTATTCTTGTAGGTAGGCCTACTTTCTCTAATAGTTTTTCAATCCTGTCTGCCTCGATAGTTTTCATCAGCCCCAATAACGATGCTATCCTAGCGGCCACAACCATCCCAATAGCTATTGCTTCGCCGTGATTATACCGATTCGAATAACCAGAAGCAGTTTCAATGGCATGGCCTATGGTGTGACCATAATTTAATGTCGCTCTCAGGCCCTTCCTGTCTAATTCGTCTTTTGAGACTACATTTGCTTTTATCTTGCTGGATCTCAAAACTATATATTCTAATGCCTTTAGATCATATTTTAGAATCTTTTTATAATTGGTCTCTAAAAACGCAAACAGCTCTCCATTTTTTATCACGCCATATTTTATGACCTCGGCGAGGCCATTTCTGACCTGACGTAGTGGAAGCGTCTTTATAAGGGATGTATCGGATAAGACTATCTTGGGCTGATAAAAAGCGCCCACCAAGTTCTTGGCTATGGGAAGATCGAGAGCGACTTTGCCGCCAATCGCAGAATCCACCTGTGCAACAAGCGTGGTGGGAAATTGGATGTAGGGTACGCCCCTTTTATATACTGCCGCAACAAATCCTGCTGAGTCTCCTATAACTCCGCCGCCGAATGCAATGATGAATATCTCTTTACGCTTATCGTAAGCGCTGATTCTGTTTATAAGCTTCGCTGCGATGGCGTTGGATTTGGCCTTTTCAGAATCAGGGACTATTTCAAAGCGGACCGTGAACTCGTATAACCTAAGCGCCGTTTCGAGAGGGCGACCATATAGGCTCAAGAGGCGCTTATTCGTTATGACGACAGCGTCTCGCCCTATTTTTAAGTTCTTTAATATGGCGCCGGTTTTTTTTAATAGCTTTCTGCCTATTAAAATATCGTAGGACCTGTCTTTCAGTCGGACTTTAACTCTCGTCATGAAGAATTACTTCGTTTCTTTCTTCCCCTCTCCAGCCTGTGGCTTTGCTGCTTCTTTGGCTGGTGCACCTTTGGCAGGTGTAGGCTGTTTTGCCTGAGGCACTACCTTGGCTTGAGGCGTGGCTGGTGTAGCCGTTGCGCCCGGCGCTGCCGCTTGGACTTCAGCACCTTCTAAAGCCGCGACCTTTTCCTTCTTTATCTTGAATCTTACGATCTTGACCTTAGGCAAGCCGAAGACTGAATCTTTGTCTTCCCATTTCTCTTTCTCCTTCAAAATCTTCAATCTCTCATATCTTTTCAATACAGATCTATGCTGCTTGTCTTTTTCTGATGTCCGCAGACTTGGATGTTGCGACATTTTTATCCTCCGATTTGCTATCGCTTTTCTGTTTGCAAATCGTCCCGAGCGTCATTTGCTCTAGCGTAGATGCGAGGGACTATAATTTGCTGTCGTTTTTCTGTTTGCAAATCGTCCCGAGCGTCCTTTGCTTACGCATGGACGCGAGGGACTTCACCGCAATTTGAAATATGCGTCTTTATGGATCTTCCTCACCTTACTTAATGCCGTTTTAGATTGGCTGCTAATTTTATCCGGATATGCACCTATGCAGACCAGAAAATAAGAGTCGCTTTGAACGATGGTAGCATCAAAACCCTCCTTCTTCAAACGGCTGACTTCTTGCGCGGCGGTGTCCTTACGCGTAAAAGTTACAGCAACTATCGTGTAAGGTGTGCCAACATCGCGAATCGACTCAGGCACTGGTACAATTGGTTTCGCAGGTAGAACTTGGACCTTTACTGGCTGTGATTGCGAAAGCCTTTCTGGCTGCACTTTAGCTGAAGAGATTATAGAGACCCTGCCAACAGATTTACCCTTCTCCACGCCCAAGGCATACACGATTACCATCGATATGATTATCACTATGGAGATAAGGATGACTCTTTCCAGCGTGAAAGTTATTAGAACTTTGCCTTCGAAATCAGCCTTAGGGAATATGCTGACTAACTTTGGGAATAATCTCTTTGGCTTCTCGAATTTAAAAAGCTCTTTTTGATATTTTTCCTCTTCCATATATCTGATAGTTGGTTATTATAACATATAGTCCGCCGAAAAGCAATTACGTGAAATTTTTCGGGTCCTGCCGCTCCCATGACCGCCAGGCCGGTGGGCTTAAGCGTTCCCGCGAAGCACACGGCCGAGAGGGGGCATTAGCTTTCAGAGGCGACTCCTATATTCAGCCGAAATAATTTGCCAGAGACCTGAATTGACGGCATATTGTAATTGCCTTCTAATTTAACAGACAAACTCCTCCATCCATCGTTTTCATCTCGCATAATTACTTTCGATAGCTCTTCTGGCATCTTCTTTATCAATTTATCAGAAAAATAGATTACGATATCTGACTTGATAGTGTTATCAGAATATATACTCCCTGTTAACGATAATTTTACATCATCGCTTGTGGCAATAAGCCCATTGACATCTATCCCGATCCTCGATGGCCTGACCTTGCCGGATATATCTTTATATGTCCAACGGCTACTAAATGGAATCGAGACTAAGCCGCTTAGATTATCATATGCCGTAGCTGGTTCATCTCCTTTTTTTATGAAATGTACGTCGCGAAGGTAGAAAACTATTTCTGCGCCAGGCCTGATACTGGCAGATTTTGAAAAAAACCCGAGTCCATTTTTTCTGTCAATAACGCTAAGATTTTCAAACATAAAGTCTTTAAAATATGAACCTTTTAAATTTTTATAGGCTATATCTATATTATATA
>JAHFGO010000068.1 GCA_023247385.1 Candidatus Omnitrophota bacterium
TCATTCTGACTCTCCTTATCCCCGAACTCCTTAAGTGATTTTTCGGTTGCATACACAAGCGTGTCCGCTTGATTAATCAATTCAACCTGTTCCTTCCTCTTATCATCCTCTTGCGCAAATTTTTCTGCCTATTTGACGTACTTTTCGATCTCCTCTTTCGAACGCTACGTAGAGGCCGTTATTTTTCTTGATTGTTCCTTTCCGGTGCCCAGATCTTTTGCGTTGACATGGACTATGCCATTGGCATCTATATCAAACGTGACCTCTATCTGGGGAATGCCTCGAGGCGCGGGAGGAATGCCTACAAGATCGAACCTGCCAAGTTCCACATTGTCATCTGCCATCTTACGCTCGCCTTGAAGCACCCTGATGGTGACCGCTGTCTGGTTATCAGCCGCGGTGGAAAAAATTTGGCTCTTCTTCGTTGGGATGGTGGTGTTTCTTTCGATGAGGCGCGTGCATACTCCACCGAGCGTCTCTATTCCTAAAGAAAGAGGGGTGACATCGAGCAGCAACACTTCCTTTGCCTCACCTTTTATTATAGCAGCCTGGATTGCCGCTCCCAGCGCAACGCATTCCATTGGATCTACGCCGCGCTCTATTTTTTTGCCTACGTAATTCTCTACGAATTTCTGGACTATAGGCATGCGCGTAGGCCCCCCGACGAGAATTACCCTGTCGATTTTTTTAGCATCTATTTTTGCATCTGATAATGCGCGCTCTACTGGCCCCTTACATCTATCGATTATCGGAGTCACAAGCTCCTCTAACTGTGCCCTGTTTAAAGACCTCGTCAAATGTTTTGGGCCAGAGGAGTCTGCGGTTATAAATGGTAAGTTTATGTCGGTCGTAACTGTGCTTGAAAGCTCCACCTTGGCCTTCTCGGCTGCTTCACGAATGCGCTGGGATGCCATCTTGTCGTTTTTTAAATCAATACCTGTCTCTTTTTTAAATTCTTTTGCAATATAATTGACCAGGACGTTATCCATATCTGTGCCGCCAAGCTGGGTATCGCCTGATGTTGATATGACTTCGAAGGTCGCAGCCTTGTGCTCATCATCCCAGCCCATCTCTAAGATAGTAACGTCAAGGGTTCCGCCCCCAAGGTCAAATACCATTATCTTCTGTTCCTTTCCAGTTTTGTCAAGGCCGTACGCAAGACACGCTGCTGTCGGCTCGTTTATTATCCTTAAAACTTTCAATCCTGCGATCTCGCCTGCATCCTTGGTTGCCTGGCGCTGGTTATCGTTGAAATACGCCGGGCATGTTATTACAGCCTCTTTTATCTCATCTCCAAGATAGCTCTCCGCATCCTGCTTTATCTTCTGCAAAATAAAGGCCGAAATCTGTTGCGGCGTATATTCCTTGCCATAACTCTCATACTTATAATCGGTTCCCATCTTTCTCTTTGCCGCAAAAATCGTGCCTTCTGGATTTATGGATGCCTGGCGTTTGGCAGGTTCACCTACCAGTTTCTGCCCATCTTTCGTAAAGGCAACGAAGGAGGGGAATGCCTTTCCGCTGGCAACTCCTGCACCTTCAGCGGACGGAATTATAACCGGACGGCCGGCCTCCATATAAGCTGCCGCAGAATTTGATGTTCCCAAATCTATTCCTATTACTTTTGCCATATTTACCTCCAAATTTTACTTCGTAAAATTTGTCCCGAGTCCCTCGTCCCGAGCGAGTGTTGATTATTTGATATCGCGAGGGACTCGGGACGAGGGACTACATTATTTCTCTTCTTTATGCTTAACAATCTTCACTGAGGCAGGCCGTAACAGCTTGCCATTAAATGTATATCCAGGTTTCAATTCAGCCACAATGAGCCCGTCATCTTTGTCATTAGCTTCTTCCATTTCGACCGCCTCATGTATGTGGGGGTCAAACTTTTCACCTGCGGTCTTCATGCGCTCTAGACCTATGTCTTTTAAAAATGATTGTATCTGTACCTGGATCATATCAACACCTTCCTGAACGGCCTTTAAGTCTTTAGCGTTCTTTATATGTTTTTCCGCTATCTCTAGATTGTCGAGGATTGGTAAAAATTCAGCTACAAGGCGTTCATTTGCGTACCTTAAGAAATCTATCTTCTCTTTCTCTAATCGCTTCTTGGCATTTTCAAATTCAGCGTGGGCCCTTACATATTTGTCGTACAGACTATTTCTTTCCTCTTGCATAGATTTAAGGGCATCGTATTCCTGTTTAGAGATAGTTATCTGGCTCTCGCCGGCACCCTGCCCTTCCGTCTGGTTATTTTTAACTTTATTGTTCTTGATATCTTCATTTGCCATTAGGCCCAAAGCTCTTCCAGTATATTTGTGACGGTATCGGCCAGAAACTCTACTGTAGGTATCACCTTTTCATATACCATCCGCTTTGGACCGATCACGCCAAGTCTGCCCGACAACCTTCCCTTTATCTTATAAGGGCTCGTCACCACGCTGCACTCGCTAAGATAACTAAATTTATTCTCTTTACCTATATGGATTGTGAGCCGCCCATCCTCAACATCGCTGCGCAATAAATTCAAAATATCCCTCTTCTCTTCCAGGGATCTTAATAAGGTGTATAATTTTTTGAAGTCTTTGAATTCGGGCTCGGCTATTATATGACTTGTCCCGTCTAAATAGAGTTTATCGTATTGGGAAAGAAGAGTTATACCAACATAGTTTGTCAGGCTGGATACGAGATGGGATGTGCATTCCAATACGTCTTCCAGAGACCGCATGGCATGGCCGTACTCTTCTTTTATAGATCTAACTATATGCTCGTTGATATTTCGCATCCTCATCAATGAATCTATATAATATCTGTATCCTTTGTCTGTCGGGATCCTGCCGGCGGATGTATGCGGATGGGTTATGAAGCCAGAGTCTTCGAGGTCTGCCATGACATTTCTAATTGTTGCGCTTGATAGATCAAGCTGTCTGGCGACATACCTAGAACCAACAGGCTCCGCAGTCTCAACATAATGTTTCACGATTATTGCCAATACTTCTTCATCCCTTTTTTTAGCATCCTTTAGCATAACCTATCTTCTCTTCCCTGCCTGCCGACAGGCAGGCTTTTTTATTAGCACTCTATACCATTGAGTGCTAAATGTCAAGGATTTTATAAATCGCGTCCTTCACCTTTATTGGCAGCTCTGCCTCTATATGAACATCTGCGCCGGAATATTCTCTCTTAGTTACGAGCCCATTTTCATAAATTATATTTAATACTTTACTATCTCCGGCCGGCATCGTTAAGCTAACCGAAGTCATAAATTTACTTATGTAAGACAATATCCGTTTTATTAGCTCATCAAATCCATCATGCTTTAGCGCGGATATGGCGATGGCATCATTGAAGTAGTCTTTGGTCCTGTCTATCACGCTGCGTTCTGTAATTTTATCTATCTTATTCAGGGCAGTGATGATGGGCCTGTCGTTTACACCTATCTCTTCTAGCACTTTATAAACTGCCTCGGCTTGTTCTTTCGCTTTCGGATGGCTTATATCTACAAGATGCAGTAACAGATCTGCCTCAGCCACCTCTTCCAGCGTTGCCTTAAAGGCCTCTATAAGGTGATGCGGGAGGTTGTTTAAAAACCCGACTGTATCCACAAATAGGACTTTCTGTTTATTTGGCAATATAAATCTTCTCACCGTCGGATCAAGAGTGGAGAAGAATTTATCCGCGACTATGACCTTAGAGCTGGTAAGTGCATTCAGGAGTGTGGATTTACCTACATTCGTATATCCGATTATAGCGATTGATAAAAGAGAGAATCGTTCCCTTTTCTTTCTCATCATCGCTCGTCTCTTAGACAAATCATCGAGCTCGCTCTTAAGTTTAGTTATCCTCGCCTTTATCTTTCGTCTGTCTACTTCAAGCTTCTGCTCACCGGGCCCTCGCGTCCCTATGCCTCCTCCTAATCGCGACAGATGTATGCCCTTACCAGTGAGCCTTGGTAATAGATACAGAAGTTGAGCCAGTTCCACCTGAACCTTACCCTCATTCGAATGGGCGCGCTTTGCGAATATATCCAGGATGAGCTGCGTCCGATCGACTGTCTTTGCCATTATTACATCTTCTAAATTCTTCTGTTGTGTTCCGGTTAAATCGTTATTGAATATCACTATATCTACCTTCTTATCTGCACATAATTTAGCGATCTCCTCCGCTTTGCCCTTTCCGATAAAATATGCTGAATTGGGCTCGTGCCTTTTGACTACCTCTTCGTCTATCACTCTTGCTCCTGCAGAACACGCGAGCTCGCCTAATTCCAGCGAACGCTCCATGGCCGTCCATTCTTCTTTCTTGCCGAAATCAACTGTCACCAAAAGTGAGCGTTCCAAATTATGCAATCTCCTTAATGATTTTATTGACTATTATTTCCTCACTAAACTTACTCACATCAAACCACTTAATCCTTCCATCCAGCCTAAACCATGCAAGCTGCCTTTTCGCAAAATGCCTCGTATTCTTCTTCATGAGGGCTTTTGCTGTATTAAGATCATACCTGTCGTTTAAATATCCGTTAATCTCTTTATATCCGAGGATAGCCCTTGTGGTTTTCGACAAATTCTTTCTTACAAGCCTTTTCACCTCGTCGATGGCGCCATACTTAAACATCCAGTCAACTCTCGAGTCTATATTGACGTAGATTTCATCTCTTGGCCTTGTCAGTCCAAAAATTTTTATACGATAGCAGTTTTTCAATCCTTTAGTCCGGCATTTAAGTTCTGTCATAGTATTGCCCGTTGTTTTGAAAAGTTCAAGCGCTCTTATAATACGCCTTTTATCATTTGGGTGAATCTTTGCGGCTGCCTCCGGATCTATTTTCAATAATCGTCTATAGAGTTTTTTACTTCCATAGGCCGATATGAAATTCTCCATCCTTTTTCTGAATTTTAAGTCTGCTGGTGGCGATGGAAAGAGGCCGTCTACCAAAGCCTTTATATATAGGCCGCTGCCACCAACAACAATTGGCCTTTTTTTTCGTTTTATTATAGAATTTATTATGCTGGTTGCCTTGTCCCTAAAAAAGGCAACGCCATATTCGCTGCATGGATCGAGCGTACCTACGAGATGATGCTTAGCCATCTTGAGGTCTTGCACTGTTGGTGCTTGACTTAAGACGTTCACGCCTCTATAAATTTGCATAGAATCGCATGATACGATCTCACCATCGATACGTCTTGCAAGTTTGACTGAAAGGCGTGTCTTGCCGATTGCTGTGGGTCCGACAATAAAAGTAATAACATTACAATTAAGCTTCTTCAATCGCATATATTATTGGTGCATATTTTTGTACTATATCCAGTCTTTTTTAATTTGGATGCTAGCCCCTCAGCTTCTTCTTTTGATTTAAATCTGCCTACCTTGACCCTGTATAAATTATCACCGGTTCCTGAGGGTGTCTCGACGTAGCTTTCATAAAAATCTTTCAACAATTTTTGGGATAACTTTTCGGCGTTCCTTTTAGACTTGAAGCATCCCACCTGAACAGAGATATATTCTTTTGTCTCGGATCGTGGGATTTCTCTTGGCTTAATATTCGATACTTGTCGAGGTGCTATATTTTCTACATCACTACCTCTAACGATCTTAGATTCAAAGCTCAAAGGCGATGTTGATTTAGCCCTGCTAAAAAAATCCTTTGCCTTATCATTTAAGCCTAATGCCCTGTAACAATCCGCCATTTTATAGTGCACCAAACCTATATTCCTGTCGTTTTGAAATTTATCTGCCATCTCACTATAAATTTTGATGGCCATATCTTTATTGCCTCCCAGAAAATAAGAGTCGCCGATGCCTAAATATGCGTCAAATATCCTTTTCGACCTCGGGAATCTGGACAGGATATATTCAAAGCTCTTTTTCGCCTCATTAAACCTATCAGTTTTAAGTTGGCTCAAACCTTTAAGATAATACAGCTCGTCCCTCTGCCGAGAGTTCGAATCTATAAGCTTATCCGATTCGCTAATGACCTTCTCATACCTGCCCTCTAAGAACAATTTTTCAACAGATGCGATATCAGCATCAGCATAGCAAGTTGCAAGCTGAATCCCGAAAACCGAAAGGAGTAAGGGCAGTGTAAATAAAATCTTAAGCCTTTGACATTTGACATTTGACATTTGACATTCCATTATACCATCCTCCCTTTTAAGGCATGCGGCGTAACTGACTCTATTATGACATCGACGAATTTGCCTATAAGCTTTTTATTTCCCTCAAAAACCACTGTTTTGTTGGTTCTCGTTCTTCCAGTAAGTGTAGTTGGCGATTTTTTATTACGCCCATCGACTAAAATTTCTAACACCTTACCTTGCAATGGCTCATTACGCTTTTGCGAAATCTTTTCCTGAAGATTTATAAGCGCCTTCAGTCTATCGTCTTTTATCTCTTGCAGAACGTCGTCCTTCAATTCAGCGGATTTTGCAGGAGGCCGGGGAGAATATTTAAATGTGAACGCGCTGTCAAACTTTATCTCGTTCATTAAAGTCATGGTCTTTTGAAAATCATTTTCAGTCTCGGACGGAAATCCAATTATCATATCAGTGGTAACACTACCGTGCGGAATAAATTTCCTAAAGGAGTCAACCAGTCTCGCATATCTCTTAGCAGTATACCCTCTATTCATTAACTGGAGTATTCTTGTGGATCCAGATTGTAATGGGAGGTGCAGATGTTCACATACCTTATCCATATTCTTCATGGCTTTAAATAGATCTGGCGAGGCATCTTTTGGATGGCTGGTCATAAATCTAATGCGTTTTATGCCGTCAATCTTATTTATATTTTCGAGTAGTTTTACAAAATCATTTCGACATAGGGACTGTCCCCGAAGGGGACTGTCCCTATACGAATTGACATTCTGCCCCAGCAGCGTTATCTCTCTAAAGCCTCTATTTGCGAGGTCTTCTACTTCTTCAATTATATCCTTCTGCCTTCTTGACCTCTCTCTTCCGCGAACATAGGGAACCACACAATAAGAACAGAAATTATCGCATCCTTCGCTTATCGAAACATGTGTCTTAAAATTGCCATTCCTATATTTTGGGAACAGTTCCTTTCTTTTCTCGTTTACCTTATCAGCCGCAACTATTGGACACCTGTTCTTCAATACATCTTTTATTATCTCTGGCAGGTCTGTGATGTTGCCAGACCCGCAAGCAAAATCTACCATGGGAACTTTCGAAAAAACTCCCTCTTTGTAATTTTGCGCTGTACAGCCTATCAACCCTATTATGATATTTGATCTTTTCTTCTTAAGGTCCTTGAGGCCCGATATGTTGCTGAAGAGTCTATCTTCGGCATGCTTTCGGACAGAGCAGGAATTGAATAATATAACATCAGCGTTTTCGGCGGAATTCGCCTTCTCAAATCCTCTTTCAAGCAGGATCCCCATCACGAACTCCGAATCCCTGATGTTCATCTGGCAGCCGAAGGTGCGGATGTAGATTTTTTTATTCATGCCGATCTCATAAAATCGATTTCTTTGAATGCTGGCTGGTATACCTCTGCCTTTGTTAGCCGATTAGTATTAATATGGCAGTCCGCGGGAATTTTACGAAGGCGCTTAAATAGTTTTCGGACAAATTCATACTTATTTCGATATGCCACACTGTATAGCCAATGGCCTCCTCGTTCTCTTTTTTTCTTCTTTCGAATCCGTAAGAAAAGAGTCTTACACGAAGCCTCTAACTTTATCGTAAACATATGCTCAAAGGGTAGCGCTGTTCTCAGGAATTCTTCCCGAAAATTCAATCCCGTGGTCTCAAGTATGCAATTCCTCCATCTATGTCGCGATAGTTCTCGGAATAACGCAATCCATGCATCAGCCTCGCCGATGGGCGTCATGGGAAATCGCGCTCTATGGTAACCGATACGAAGTATCGGCACTTTCAATACCTTGCTCAATCTTCGCGCTAAGGTCGTCTTACCGGCGCCCGGCAGGCCTATGATGTGAATAATAGGAATTGTTCTTTTCTTTGGCATATTAAATTCCTATAATTTGTCCGGAGTTCCGCCGTATAAGTCCGGCGTTAAATCTGACTGCCAGTATTCTTTTGAATCAACATCCATTGCAGTGAGCTTGCCAGACCATCCAGCGCCAGTATCAATGTTCCAAACATTACATACATGGATCGGCTGTAGCGTGTTATAAAGCTCAGTTGTCGTGTGCCCCACAAATATATCCTTGTAACGGCCTAATTGACATTTATGCCCTTCCACTTGCTTCTTCCACGCCATATCAAGGAGCCTTCTATCCCAGACCAATGCCTGCGCGCTGTGAGTAGAAAGCGATATGTCCGGATTGAATCCGCCATGCACAAAGACTTGGCTCTCACGCTCAATCCAGAGTTGTCCGTCCTTAAGAAAATCGATGTGCATCTGCGGCATGGGACCGCCGTCATATGACGCCGTTGTCCGGTCCCCGCCTTGACTCGTCCATATCTCCGGCTTATCACCGCGCAATGCCCAGTCCAAAGCCCACATGTCATGATTGCCAATGACCAGATCGCAGTGCTTAATCTTCAGAAGCTCATCGATGCACTGCTTAACATCCGGATACCCGTCACAAACATCGCCCATCACAATCAGGCGATCTTTTTTATAGTCGAATTTCGAGCGCTCAAAACACTGTATCAACGCCTTGTAAGCGCCATGAATGTCGCCGACGGCGTGGGTCTTCACTTACCAGCCCCTTGTAATACATTTCTTAATCGTTTAAATCTATCAAATATATCTTGCCGCACGTCATGGATGTATTCATCGGAGCCATTTTCTTGCTCTACTAAAAGACAACCCTGACTCGAAACTCTTTCAAAAAATTTATTTAAATTGCTAGGGACGCTCGTCAAGTATCCTTTCTCGCTGTATTGGGATACTTCTTTCAATATGACATCGACATCGGGCGCATACCGCAGAATGAAATACATGTAATACAGATCTTTGGCCTGCTTCTCTTTGTTCTCCCGATCAATAAAGGTCGCGCCCTTGTGATACAAGAAAGCTGATGGTTTCGGGCAATTCAGAAGATAGTTCTTTTTCTTGGCCTGAATATTTATCGAAATCCGGTGTTTTAGCAGAAAATCAAATTTGTCGATTTTGTTTATTTGAATTTGCTGACCAACCATTTTTTCAACAGCTTTGATATCCACTGTCGGATAAGTAATAAACTCTACGGGGATTTTTTCTTTATACAGCACAACAGGAAACATCCTGTCCATCTTCAAATGACGTTCTTTGTAATCCAACAAGGAAAGAGTTTCGAAAATTGTCTTCGAATAAGCTCTGGTAACGGATTGATCCACGCCAAAATCTATATCAACCGTGGTCACCGGATTTCTAACGGATGTTTTCCAAAGAAAATTGGAATAAATATACGGCATCCACCCGCCGACAAGCGTAAGATCAGGAAGGTAATCGTGTATATCTTCAAGCACGTTGAAAAATACGGCTTCGATTTTCTCAAGATTCATACAAATTCTTTCCTTTTTCTTCCAAGGCTTTTTTCAAATATTCCGCATGTTCACGACCACGCGGCTTGAAGCCGTAGAGATCAAGGTAAAGCTGTAAGTCGGAAACGACTTTATATCCCTTGATTGTTCGAGCTCCAAAAAACACGCTGTTTTTGTAATATGGCCGGGCAATATGAATGTTGCCGCCCCTTACCAGCTCCTTTAAGTCAAGTTGTTGCCTCATTTCGAGAATGTCTCTATTCCAGTTCTCCGGAAAAAGATATAAAGAAACTTGATCGGTTACTACAAAAGAGGTTGTTAGGTTGGCGCCCGAATGAAGGGTGAGCGCATATTGCTTATCCTTCAGGTAATCCTTAAACTTCGACAAAATATTTTTATCGGGTGAATAATAAACTTCGGTTTCGTTTAGCTCAAACCGATACTCTGCAAGCCAATCGCTAACAAGTTCATCTTTATTCGTAAGAATGGCGTAGCTTTCGGGTCCCCGCTTGACCCGCTCAATGTAGCCCTTCTTCGCCATGGCCTCAAGCGTTCCTTGCGCCATCCCAAGGCTCACTCCATTATCACCGGTAAAATCACGCGTAACCCATTTCTTTTCCGGATTAGACAGCATCTTCCTTACAATGAAAGTCGCCTTATCGGCAAAAATATTCGTTCCATTTGTATGTCCATTCATAATGTTCACTCCTTCTTAATGTTCAGTGATTACTGAACAATATACACTTACTGAACATTAAAGTCAAGCTATTTCTCTGGCAGGAAACTGCTGACGATAAATGATTGTTCTATGAAATAAAACAACTCTTCTTCCAAGCCTGCCCGCCAACGCTTTGTGGCGTGGACTAGCTCTACCTGCAAGCATAAAAAATCCCTACTTTCATGCCTCAAGGCATAGCCGTAGGGAATTCACGCCTAACTTGTTGCTCTGCCCCGATCAATCTTTAATCCGCCCCTACCAGCGCCTCTGCCAAGCTCGCCATAGTGTGTCTATAAGGTGGCCATCGTTCATCCGAACGTACGTATGTACACTCGCTTTGTTTTATTCATAACTTACTAAATTTATTGGAATTAGGTAAAATTTTAGCATGCTATCTTAAGCTATCCACAGAACTGTACGTTTGTGTGACTATAGATCTTGTTCGCTCACCATCTTAAACGGTCCCTGTTTTTTAACATGTTGGATTTTCTTTATTTTGTTTCATAGATCCATATCTCGGCTTCCCTGGCTTCTCGAGCTGGGACTGCGAGATAAAGAAGTCCGGACTCGGGCACAAAAAGCGACGTACGTGCCCCCAATGCGGTAGAAATTTTTTCTACCACATTATAATTAGACGCGTCTTGCTGCTGTACAACATCAATAAATCCTGTC
>JAHFGO010000125.1 GCA_023247385.1 Candidatus Omnitrophota bacterium
AACGTCTAACTATAACCTAAGCCATATACGCATAGTGTCCACAAGCACAGTAATGATATATTAAATAGCAAAACCATAAACATTCCTTGATAGCAAAATTAGGCGAAGCCCCCTGGCCGAGATGGCCATTTAATGGGATGACCCAAAAAATTTGAGAGGAATACAATGCGTATTCTAGTCATCGAAGACGAAAAGAAGATCACTGATTTTATAAAACGGGGTTTGAAAGAAGAAGGTTACGCTGTTGACGTCGCCTATGATGGCCAGGAAGGCCATTTTTTAGCGAAGACCAACAAATACGACCTCATCCTTCTGGATTTAATGCTTCCGAAGATCGACGGCCTCACTCTATGTAAAAAGATAAAAGAAGAAGACCCTGCGACACCAATTATAATACTTACCGCAAAAGATACGGTCAAAGACAAGGTGACGGGGCTTGATTCAGGAGCTGATGATTATCTGACAAAGCCATTTGCGTTCGAAGAGCTTCTGGCACGGATCCGCGCTATATTAAGGAAGAAGGATACAAAATCCCCGACCAAACTTCAAGTGGACGACCTCGTTCTGGACCTGTTAACCCACAAAATAAGGCGCGGTGGAAAAGAAATAATCCTCACAGCAAAAGAATATACCCTCTTAGAATATCTTATGCGCAACGCAGGCACAGTCGTTACCAGGACGATGATATCGGAACACGTGTGGGACATGAATTTTGACACATTCACTAATGTTATAGATGTGTATATAAATTATTTGAGAAATAAGATAGACGCCGATTTCGAAAAGAAACTGATTCATACCATTCGCGGCAGAGGCTACACGATCAAAGGATAGCATTTAAATGTTATTTAAATCCATAAGGGTTAAGATCACAATCCTATATATGGCAATCCTCGCCACGACTCTCACCTCTTTCAGCGTTATACTCTATCACAATGTGAGTGGCCGCCTGCATACTAATATGGATACTCTGCTGAAGTCAAAGGCGGGCGGCATCACCAAGGCCATCGATACCTACTGGGAGGCATCAAAGCTTGAGACGATAGAAAGCGGCATAACACCCGATGTGTTGAAAAAAAGACGCAATGTAAACTTCGCGAAGATAGCGCAAGCGTGGGTCAGGGAGGAATCTAATGATCCGGCGTTACTTGACATAATAGTCCAGATTTTCGATACAGACGGTGCTATTATCGCCTCATCAAAGAATACACAGGATTTGCCGAAGATCTTAAGAAAAGATTTTATCTCGGTTCTGCAGGGCAATTCACGT
Source organism: Candidatus Omnitrophota bacterium (assembly GCA_023247385.1). Taxonomy (GTDB): domain Bacteria; phylum Omnitrophota; class Gorgyraeia; order 2-01-FULL-45-10; family 2-01-FULL-45-10; genus JAHFGO01. The sequence goes on from JAHFGO010000125.1 coordinate 1,271, forward strand.
TTCGACACAGTAGGTTCTGAAAAAGAGAATAACAAAATGACGTTAAGAATATTTACCACTCCAGTATTCGAAAACGAAAAAGTGGCGTATATCGTACAGGTGGCAAGCCCTTTGGCTTCCATACAAATAGCGCTGAACAATTTAAAAGTAGTGTTATTTGCGCTCTTCCCAATAACAGTATTCGTGACAGGCAGCCTAGGTGCGTTTCTTGCCAAAGCGACGCTTCATCCAGTTGATAACATGATAAAGACTATTCATCAGATTACAGCGGAGAATATGAAGTTGAAAATCCGAGTGCCGGGTACAAAGGACGAAATTCAGAAGCTGGCCGAGACTTTCAATGACATGCTTGAAAGGCTGGATCGTGCGTTCACATCGCAAAGACAGCTTTTCGAAGACCTCTCCCATGAATTGAAAACACCATTGACCATATTGAAAGGCGAATTCGAAGTCATGCTAAAAAAGCTCCGTTCTCAGGAAGAATATGAATCCATATTGAAAAGCTCGCTAGAGGAGATAAATAGAATCATAAAGCTTGCAGAAAACCTCCTCCTCTTGGCCAGGTTGGATTCCAAAGAAGAGAGTCTCGAAAAGAAAAGGCTAAATTTGAATTTATTGATGCAGGGCGTTGTAAATAATATAAAGAGGTTATCAGAATTAAAAAATATCCAACTTTTATTTGAAGGCAACGGCGAAATCCCATTGGACGGAGATGAGGCCCAATTAAAAACAGCCTTTTTAAACATACTGGATAATGCAGTCAAATACACTCCGCAAAAAGGCAGGATTCACGTGGCTGTAGAAAAAGGCAGGTCATCGGCAAAAATCGAAATATCGGATACTGGGATGGGTATTCCAGAAGAAGACCTGGCTCAGATCTTCGATAGATTCTATCGTGTAGATAAGTCGCGCAATACCGCTGGATTTGGGCTGGGCTTGAGCATTGCCAAATCGATAGTTGAAGCACATAACGGTGCTATCGAAGTAGAAAGTAAGGCGTCTAAAGGGACGACTTTTACCATATCGCTACCATTGGCTGATATTAAAATTTTTTAATCTTATTCTAACGGGATTTTAAGGTATGATAATGTATATTAGGTGTGTAAATTTGAAACCCTTCGCCATGATCAGGGTTTCATGCTGAGCGAAGTCGAAGTATGAAAGGAGGAGTTTGTATGAGAAAGATGTTAGTAGTGGCTTTGGCGTTAGCTTTAGTATCGGGCGTGTCGAATTTAGCAAGAGCAGAGGAAAGAGTGCTCTTCAGTTTTGAGAAAGATACTCAAGGCTGGGAGATACCCGAATGGGCGTTGGAGCAGGAAGACCATGTAGGCAAGACTCTCGAAGTCTCGAAAGATGCCGCAAAAGACGGAAAATCCTCTCTTAAACTCACAGCAGCCTTTCCAGGTAAAGCCTGGACAGCTGCCCTAGCTGAGGACTTTGAGTATTTTGATTGGACGCCCTATAAGGCGATATCCGTGGATGTCTATATACCTAAAGAAGCCCCTATAGGCCTAAAGGCCAAAATAGTGGTGACCGTTGGTGAAAGCTGGAAGTGGACAGAGATGGCCCGCACGATTCCTTTGGTTCCGGGCGAGTGGGTAACTATTTCCGCAAACCTGCTTACTGGCAGCGAAGACTGGAAGAGGACTGTCGTTGATGATAATTTTAGAAAAGACGTGCGCAAGGTAGCGGTCAGGATAGAATCGAACAAAAAACCGGAATACAGCGGTCCTATCTATATAGACAACGTTAGGCTTACGAAGTAAAACTGGTGCAAGTTCAGTGTAGCCGACGTTTAAACGTCGGCTACACTGTGTCCGGGGTTTAATTTATTTTGCTTTCAGGGCAATGTTATAGTATAATAAAAAGCTATAAATGGATAAAAAGAAAAGAATAACATTTTATTCACTCGGCATTGCGAGCATCCTCTTGGCAGCATTTGTATTTTGCGAAGATGGGCGGGTCGCGAAGCCGAAATATGAATTTCAAAAAGGAATGTGTTATGTTACATGGCGCAGCGGAAAATATTCTACGCCGGAATCTGACGCTTCTTTAAAAGAGTTGGCAAAGACTGGCACCAAATGGGTTGCGATACTTACAACCTGGTATCAGGAAAGATGCTCTACGACTAAAATATTCCCTAATGAAAATACTCCTACCGATTCCAGCATCATACATGCAGTCAACACCGCCCATTCTCTCGGAATGAAGGTTATGATTAAACCGCATTTGGATCTTATCGATCTTTCAGAAGGCAGCTGGCGTGGCGAAATAGCATGTATCAGCGAACCCGACTGGAAAGCGTGGTTCGAAAGCTACAGGGACTTTATTCTGCATTATGCGAAAATGGCCGAGGAGAATAAGGTCGAGATGTTGTCTATCGGCACCGAGCTGACATCAGTTGCCACGCTAAGAGATGGTATGTGGAATGACATAATCATAAAACCGGTTAGAGATGTTTATAAAGGATCTCTTACATATTCCGCAAACTGGAATGTGGAATATAGCATCGTCCCATTTTGGAACGCATTGGATTACATAGGGATAGATGCGTACTTCCCTCTCTCAGACAACGTTATCCCTGCCTTAGAGGAGATAAAAAAAGGATGGGAAGAATGGGTCGGGGAGATAGAGGGATTCCAAAAGAAAATAAATAAGCCCATAATATTTACAGAGGTGGGTTATTGCAGCGCTGATGGGACAACAAAGAAGCCGTGGGAAGAGATCGCCGATGGAGGAAAGGTGAACTTGAAGCTCCAGGCGGATTGTTACCAGGCCCTTTTCGAAACGTTCTGGGATAGGAAATGGTTCTACGGAGTCTACTGGTGGAGGTGGGGAACCGATGTGAGGTTCGGAGGTGCAAATAATAAAGGATTTAGCCCTCAGAATAAACCTGCCCAGGATGTCCTTAAAAGATGGTATAAAAAATTCACCCCGAAACCGAACTGAATATTAAATGTTAATTTTTTTATGCGCATAATAAATATATTTTTTATTTTTTTAATAACAATCGGTCACTTCAGCATCTCACCCAATCCATCCTGCGCAAAAGAGATGATCCTTTTTAGTTTCGAGAAAGACCCTGAAGGATGGGAG
>JAHFGO010000126.1 GCA_023247385.1 Candidatus Omnitrophota bacterium
TATTTTTGCGGGCCGGCAGGCGGGGCAAGCCGGCATTCAAAGATCTTTCTTCTTGCAACCGTGGATCGTATTAGGTAAAATAATGTCAATGGTTTGAGACGACCCCGAATCGGGGAGCCATTCTTGATGATTAGCCCTACAGGTACCTGTAGGGCTAATTTTTTGTCCTGAACCAACTGCTGCATTTTCGGCAGCGGCCGCCCCCACCCGGCCGCTGCCGAAAATGGCGTCTTTCTCTTCGTCAAAACGTCTTTCATAATAAAGCGTTAGCACGATTTCCTCTTTGGAACAAACTATCTCATCAATAGAGCGTTCTTAAAGGTTCTATAAAAATCTGCCTTATTTGTCATCCCAAATTTATCAATATAATTAATGTTCTCCTCTTCTAACTTCTTCCGTGTTTCATCACTAATAATGCTTGGATATTTTACAAAAAACCAGGCTTTGAAAATTGAATAATCTTCTGTAATTTCATGAGTTAATTGTGTATACATTCCAATAGCATCAAAGATGAGAAATTCACTTACTTCAGGATTAAAGTCCAGTAATTTGTGCCGATCCGTAGTCGCATGTTTAAAAAAGTTTTCTGCTTCATTGACTTTTAAGATATACTCCTTTTTTCTTTCTTCTCTAATTAATGTTGTTTCTTTAACTAATGATTTTATTCCTTCGAGTTTTGATAGATCCATCAAGACCTGATGCGCAGCAGCAGCCAGTGTATGCATGGAAATCACATCTCCATCTCTAAAATATAAAGCAACAGCAGTATCTAGTTGCCTTTTTGCAGCATCGAGCTTTGATATATCCATGGTATATGATAAAGTATTTTCGTATTCATCACCTGGTCATTAACATTCACAATGAGGCGTGGAATTCGATCCACGGTCATTTTCCCTTTAATTTCGATCCAATGATAAGATAAATAGTACTAGATTGCACGCTACCCAAAGACCCGTCGCGTATTTTTTCTGGCTTACAAACTAAACCCATAGAACTTAGAGCCATCGCTATTTTGCCTGCCGCCTCTCCTTGATTATCATCTGTGACTGCTATTGCAACATCGCCTTCAATATTATCTAAATAGGTCTTATTTGTTGGCCCAATATGCCAACCACCTTTCCGAAATATCTCTGCTAATTCTTCGGCATAATTTAAGCTTTCTTGATCTTGAAGACGACATGCAAGGATTATCTGAAAATCGGATGTAAAAGACAGCAGATCGATGAGCTTTTTTCTTTGTTCTGCAGATATCGTACGAGGAGCCGCTATCTCTTTCAGTTCTTTTTGGCCGGTCTCAAGTTCGCGTATTTTCTTATCTTTTTCAATGACGTCTTTTTGATATTGGTCAATTTTATCTTGCAGTTGTTTATTACCGCTGAGCAGATCGTCTATTTTGTGCTCTTTTCTTTTATCAATTTGCGATGCCATGATACTAACACCTATTGTCCCTGTAGCGACTAGTGCCGTGCCAATATAAAGTGCCCATCTAAAAAAGCCAAGCCAGTATTCGATATTCATTATTTTTTCCTCTTATACAATCTCATCGATTTTTACATTAAATGCATCAGTAATTTTTTTTATCGTAGCTATAGTCGGGTTCTTGTTTGCCCCAGACTCGATCTTGATAAGGGTGCTATAGGTTATCCCTGCCTTTCTCGCAAGGTCTTCTTGGGATAATTTATGCTGTTTTCTTAATTTCTTTATGTTTTGCGCAAGCATCTTTTCTCCTTGACATACTTATAATATATTGCTAATATTATATTGTTAGTTACTTTAGGACTATATTGCTTGTAATCTATTATTATTGTAACTCCGGCAATAGGCTAACGCAAGGGAATTTACGGTGGACCCATATTTTGACTTCTATTATCGGCGGTTAGCGGCAGGTGCGATTTTAGCGGGGATATTGCTTGTGATCCATATAATAGCGGAGGTGGTAAAATGGATTGCGCTATTTATACAAGGGTAAGCACGGATAATCAGGCGGAGGTGGAGTTTAATTCGTGTGAAGCGCAGGAGGCGAAGATAAGGTCTTTTGTTCAAAGCCAGGAAAATATGAAAGTTTTTAAGGTCTATTCTGATCCTGGATTCACTGGCGCTAACCTTGACCGCCCTGCTTTAAATGAAACGCTCAAAGACATAAGGGGCCGCAAGATAACCCTTGTCATTGCCTATAAGATTGATCGCCTCACACGATCGCCAAAGGATTTTTATCAACTTATAGAGTTATTTGACAAATATGGCGTTGACTTTCTATCCGTAACGGAACGATTTGATACATCTACCCCATCCGGTAGGCTTCTCCGAAACATCATGCTTACCTTTGCGCAATTCGAGCGCGAGCTTACATCGGAACGCACAAAAGACAAAATGCTGCAACGAGCTGGCAAGGGTATGTGGAACGGTGGGATCGTGCCGTTTGGGTATAAGGCGGTGGATAAGCGGCTGGTGCCGGATGAGCAAAAAGCGCAAAAATTGCGAAAGATTTTTGCGCTTTTTGCCGAAACGGGTTCCTTGGCTAAAACGTATCACGCCCTTAAGGCACAACACGTATTCATTGATGAAGGGCTCCCTTTTAGTAAGGCGACCATATCCAATATCCTACGGAATATCGTCTATACGGGCAAGATCCGATATGCCGGCGTCGAGTATCGCGGAATGCACCAGCCGCTTATCTCGGAGGATTTATTTAATAGCGTGCAGAGCCTTGGCCATGAAAAGGTAAGAAAGTTGCGGCTATATAAGGATTACCCCATGGCAGGATTGATTCAGTGCGCTGAGTGTGGGTCATACATGACACCGTGCCATACGAATAAGCGCAATGGCGGTAAAATGACGCGCTATTACTACTATCGCTGCACAAAAACGTTCAAACGAGACTGGACCAGTTGCGCGACGAGACAGGTGAACGCCGATAGATTGGAAAGCTATATCTTTAAGAGCCTGGAGCGGATCTCCCTCGATAAGCATTACATCGATAGTTTGATCTTCAAGCTTAATAACTCGCAGTCGGGCGACCGCATGGGACTCGAACTATCGCGATCGTGCGCCGAATTCCCGAATATTTCACCTGATATTTTCGAGCAAACTCTTCGCCTCCTTGTAAAAGGAGCGGCTGAAAGAAAAGGATCTGACCTTGCTCTGTGGGTCAATAAATTCATAAAAAGTATCGCCTATTCCAAAAAGGAAATCGTGCTAACGCTTTATTATGAAAGACGTTTTGACGGAGAGAAAGACGCCATTTTCGGCAGCGGCCGGGTGGGGGCGGCCGCTGCCGAAAATGCAGCAGTTGGTTCAGGACAAAAAATTACCCCTATCAGTAGTGATAGGGGTAATCATCAAGTATGGCTCCCCCGCCTGGACTCGAACCAGGGACACCGTGGTTACACTCTTACTCCGATTGCTCGGAGAGTCGGACTATACCTTTACCGTATCCTTTGAGATTGCTTCGTCGGCCTTCGGCCTCCTCGCAATGACGAAAGGACTTAGGTAGCGAGTGTCTAGTCTCTGCACGTTTTCCAAGCAAGCTCGGCTTGGTCCTTCGACAAGCTCAGGACTCGTTCCTCGCTTCGCTCGGAACTTCGCTCAGGGTTGACCGCTTGGGCTTTCCCTGAATTTACTCGCTTTTTCACTCCGGCGTTTCCGCCTGAGGCTGCTAACTATTCACAGCCACGTGCTCTACCAGCTGAGCTACAGGGGAGCGAAAGATAGTTTATGGTTAATAGTGAATAATTAATAGTAACATTAGAAAGAACGGTCAGTTCGAAGTCTTAGGTGAGGGCTTCTTTCTTGAGAAGCTCCTCCCAATCCTTCTTCACCTGGGCCTGAAGTTCCTCTATTATATGCTTATTTTCTTCCTTCTTCAAGTGGGAGAAGCGGTTCTGGGTATTTATGAATTCGGTTAGGGGCTTGATCTCCTTGGGTTTGTAATTTACAGTGTATTTGCCGTTCTCGACCTCGTAAAGCGGCCAGAAACATGTCTCGACAGCGAGCTTCGCGATCTCTATTCCCATGTCTGGCGGAAAAACCCAACCGAGCGTGCAGGGCATTATTACATTCATGAACTTCGGGCCTTTTATGGAAAATGCCTTCTCGGTCTTCTTCACGAGGTCATTCCAGTGGCTCGGGCTTGCCTGCGCGACATATGGAATTCTGTGGGCAACCATGATTTCGGTAAGATTCTTCCTAAATTCTTTCTTCCCAGTCTCAACCTTGCCGACAGGCGATGTCGTAGTGTTCGCGCCTTTCGGTGTCGCGCTCGAGCGCTGAACCCCGGTGTTGTGGACGACGATTCCATCAGCAATGAAATTATGCTCATCCTCC
>JAHFGO010000069.1 GCA_023247385.1 Candidatus Omnitrophota bacterium
CGATCTCTCGCATCCTATCGTCGTAACCAATACACCTGCCATCTTCTATATCGCCTTCTACCTTAAATGAATGGACTATTTTATCAGTAGCCCCAAACAGCATGAGAAGCCCAATGAGTTTCTTATCCTCATAAGCCCTTTTATAAAGCTCAACTGCTTTCTTAGCGCCTGGCCCAAAGAGCTGCATATTAAACTGCTCTGGCACGTGGATGGGCGGTATGTAGTAAACATTCGGCTCAAGCCCAAATTGCGGATAGAGAGGTAAGGCAACCTTTGCTATATGTATAAGATAATCTATCGGGTTGTCTTCCCTCGGCTTGGTCCATATACTTTTAAATCCGAATAACCTGATCCTGCCAATACAATTTATAACACATTCTGTTTGATAACCTTGTTCTACGGCCGGGTAACAGGAGATGCACTTCTCCGATTTGCCCGTATAACCTCTAAACATCGGCTTCTTATATGGGCAGGCGCGCACGCATTCCTGATATCCCCGACACCTCTTCTGGTCGATGAGGACGATGCCATCCTCCTTCCTCTTATATATGGCTTTTCTGGGACAAGCGGCAAGGCATGCAGGATATGTGCAGTGGTTACATATCCTCTGGAGATAAAACATCCAGTTGGAATGTGGCAGGTCATATGCTGCCTTCTCCTCAAGCTGGCCACTAATTTCATCTTCTCCTATATTTGGATGGGCCCAGTCCTCCTCCTCAGGCATCCATCCGACCAGCTCCTCTCCGTAAGGCGCGCTCTCAAAAATTGTCTTACCTATATATTTATCGCCTCTCCATTTTTGAGGTCCGAGCATCTCCAACAGCTTCACATCCCATCCGATGGGATAAAATCCCCACGGCTTCGTCTCAACGTTATTCCAAAACATATATTCCTGCCCCTTGCCCGAGGTCCAAGCATTCTTGCATGCGAGAGTGCAGGTTTGACAAGCGATGCATTTATTTGTATCAAAAACCCACGCGGCCTGTTTCTCCGGCCGTGCCTCTGGATATTTATACTCCATCTTCCTATTAATCTGCCAGTTGAACACTTTCTCTGTCATGCTATAAAGCCCCCCCTGAGAAATTCTTTCATAGATTTTCTTTCGTATCCTGGCCGCAGTCCCAATTGAGCTGGCCTCCACAGCGCCTGTTTGGTTCCACCCTGTTCTGCCTTGCTGATTTTCACAAAAGATTCTTTAGGCGCACCCGCAGTGCAATGAATATCAGGCGCAAAGCCCTTTCCTATAATCTGGCCAAAATATTCTTTCCTGGCTAAGGATTCGGTCATCAATGTGGGTTTTAGCCAAGCGCGTGTTGCGGACTGATGCGAGCCGTATCTGAACATGGCCTGATAGCCTGTTCGAGGATTTCTTGCTAATTTATCTGGATTATTCTCATGTCCTTCTACGGAACCGTAAGTAGCTACATACATATGAAACCACGAGCGCGCAACCCCTCGTGGAAGGCCTTGATAGAATCGTGCGCGCATCATCGCACGGTGCACTTTGTAGTCCTCTTTTTTTTGCTGCCATCCGCGGAAAGGCCTATCCTCGGGATCGGCATCTATATATACATAATCACCATCGTCAATCCCTAATTCTTTTGCGTCTTGAGGATTCAAATCGACATACCCCTCTCCCACCCACGGCATCCGCTTATCATGCCGTTGGCTATCTCCGAATGGGCCAAACCACATCGATATGATATCGATGTCAACAGGTGTCGTATGTGTCCCATGTCGGTATTTGGGTGTGAGATATATCAAAGTGTAGCCGTCTTTTCTTCTTGGATGCGTTGTTTTAGTGAGATCGGCTGGCTGAATGACTACATTTCGAACCTGGCGAACTTCACAAGAGAGGTCATTTCTTGTGAGCCCATAATCTTCCGGTCCCTTTGGCCGAATAAGATCTGTAGCGCCGCAGACAATTACATTCGGTTCGTAAAATGTAGCATCTATTGGTTCTCTGTGTACAGGAATATTTTCACCGTGCTCTATGAATTCATCCTCATCGCGGTAAAATTCCATACGACCAGATTTCGTGTAATGCGGCCTATTCTCGTTCGATTGTTCCCACGCCATGAGCTTAGGATATGTGCGCGTCATGAGTAGCGCCGGGATGCCTTTCTTCGCATCTCGCTCCACCTCTTCGATTTTATATCCTTTAAGAGTAGAAGAATTGTCAATAATTCTCTGCAGATACACTTCAACATTATTATCATAGACGAATTTCCAGTAATCCTCAAATCTCTTGTCGCCTGTCAATTGCGCAAGCGCCTTGTCAACTCCCGCCAAGATCTCGATGTCGCCCCTAGAATCGTGTAATCTCTTAAGTGGCGTACGTGGGAAGATTTGGAAGAATGGATTTGTGACGGCGGCGGTCATATCGGGATATTTGAATTCTGCCCAGGAGTCTACCGGAAATACGACATCTGCATATTCGCAGGAGGCGGTCCACCACCATTCATTAACAACGGCGCACTCGATCCTGGGAAGCGTATTCATAACAAAATCATGGTGCCACTTGAGATTTCCCAAGATAGAGTTTGAATTGCCAAACCATACAAACTTTGTGGGCGTTGTCAAGTGGCTGGCTCCTGTGAAGAGTTTGTTGCCAACTCGAAGCGGTCGGTCGCCGTAGTTGTAATAATGGGCTGATTCCATCTTGTAATAGGTTTTGTAGTGCGGTTTTTTGGATGGATCTAATTCAATATCGAATGGATCCTCGCCGATATAGTAAGGCAGGCCGTTAAAGTAGGCACCTCTATAGTTTCCTGAATAGCTCCCTATATTCCCGCCATGGAATCCTATATTCTTTGTAAGGGCGCAGACCAAGAATATGGCGCGGTCCTTCAAGCTGTTATTGAAGAAATGGTTAGGTCCCATACCGACTGGGATTAAGGTCTTTGATTTATTTCGAGCTATCTCTCGCGCAAGATGCAAGAGGGCGTCCCTATTCACATGGCAAATTTCGCTCGTCACCTCAGGGGTGAAGTATGAGGCATGTTCTTTTATCAAATCGAATACTGGTCTGGCCTTTACCTTGGCACCATCTGATGTACTTATTAGAAAATCGCCCTCGATAGCAAAATTTCCACTACTCCCAGCGTCATCACGAGTAATAACTTGAGGAGCTTTTTTATCCAAGTCCCATACGACGAAGTCACCCCACTCGTTACGCAACTTTTCAGTAATAACCTGATGAAATTGTTTCGTGCTCGTTGGCGGTTTTTCCCCCTCTTTAAGCACTTGCGTGTTTTTAAGGTCTTTTGGCTTATAATTTGAGATGATATCTTGCGGTTTCAGGAATTTAAGCGTATCCATTCTAACAAGAAGGGGCAAATCGGTGTGTCCTTTCACAAATTCTACATCATATAGTCTCTCCTGAATGATTATGTTTGCAAGCCCCAAAGCAAAGGCTGGATCACTTCCAGGACGAACCACAATCACCTTGTCAGCTTTGTTAGAAGTAGATTGGTATTCGCAGGCAACTGTCACAACCTTAGTGCCTTTTAGGCGAGCCTCGGAGAGCCAGTGGCCGTCAGGCATTTTAGTAGAGATCCAGTTCATTCCCCAACAAACCACTAACTTGGCATTCTCTACATCCACTAAATCAAAATCGATGGTCTGATGGCCACAGACCATCGTATGTCCAGGTGGAAGATCAGTATGCCATGAATAATTATCGAATCCTCGTCCGCCGAGGGCAGCTTCCCTACCTACTTTTCTAATATGATCGTCGAGGAGAGCAAGAGAATTTGCCATTCTATAGAATCCCATGATTCGCGTAGCTCCAAGAAGCGGCATCCCGCCACGGAATTTCAAGACTTGAGTGCCTGCGCTTTTCATTGTTTCGATCATGGCCGCATCGTAATTCTGCCTCTCTAGGAGCTCTTTTCCATTATCTCCGCTGTAGATTGTCGCGATGTTCGCCATCGTCTTCGCGACGATCTCGTATCCCTCCTCATGCGAGACTTTCACAAATGATTCTTTGCCACGATTTAAATATTTTTGAGGGACCCTTCCATTTTCATCTCTTGGAAAAGCAGCCTTATACCAATTATAAAATCCCTGCCGCACTGATGGATGTTTCACTCTACGCGGACCGTAGACTCTCCTGAGCATCGCAAGCCCCTTCTGACACAGGCGCGGATCCCACCTGTGCGAAGCTTGGTTGCCATAGATATCCTTGGCTTTTCCATAACCATAACTTGGTCCTATCTTGATCACAACGCCGTTTTTTACATACGCCCTTAGCAAACAGTTATGCGTGTCGTTTGGGGCGCACAAAAAGTAAAATACGTCATCGTATTTATACTGGTTCCTATATGTCTTCTCCCAGTCTCTATCGGGATAGAACTCGAGAGGGTTATCGACTTCGGGAATAAATTTTAAGGCCGCGAGGAGGGGTTTACTCACCATGAGTCCTGCGATCGATGCAGCAGATATCTTTAGAAATTTTTTACGAGTAATCTTTCTCATCATCATTAGACCTCTTCTCCTGCTCTAAACGAGAAAATCCTTTTCTTACAATGAAATCCGCTAGCTCGAAAAGGCTTTTCCGATAATCAGAATCCGGAAGCACCTTCAATTCCTTCTTGGCAGAATTGATATAAGACAGGGTGGTATCTTTAGTGCGCGAAATGGCGTCGGAGGCGAGAATTTCTGCACGTATCTTCTTCAGATAGTTTTTTCTGCTAGACCTTAACAATCCCTGCAATCGATTCCTCTCCGCTTTATCAACAGCCTCGAGCAGATTTAAGAGCGGCAGTGTTATCTCTCCAACGGATATATCCTGGCCCGGAGCCTTGCCCAGTTTCTGCTCTTCGCCCGTAAGATCCAAATAATCATCAACTATCTGAAACGCAATCCCGAAATTCAAGCCGTACATTTTAAGTGCACTCTGCATGTAGGATGGGCAATTGGAAGCGATGGCGCCTGCCTGGCAGGAAGCGGCAAAAAGGCCGGCAGTCTTCTTCTTCACAATAATTATATAATGCTCTTTCAATAGCTCGAAATTGTCCCTTTCGCAGATCTGGATGAGCTCGCCCTCGCACATCGCTTTCGTGGCCTGATTGATGCAGAATAATATATCCGTATTATCGCAGGAAGAGACCAGCTCAAAAGCCACGGAATAGAGATAGTCACCCAGAGCAATTGATACATCCTCTCCCCATTTCGCATTTATGCTGGGCTTGTTATGTCGCAGGGCCGCATGATCGACAATATCATCATGGATCAAAGAAGCTGTATGTATCAATTCTATGGCGGCAGCAATATTGGTCAGCTGACGAGTTGTAAGGGGCGGTCGGTGGTTAAGAGTTGCCTTGGCGGACAGTATAACGAGTGCTGGCCTCAGTCTTTTGCCAGGCGATTTCAACAAGTAATTAGTGACCTTTACTATGGAACTATTCTTTGCCTTTCTAAATGCATCCCTTAACGTATTATCTACACCATCCAACTCTTTCTGTATCGGATTATAAATCTTTCGCAATAATTCCATTTCTATCCACCTTAAACAAGAATCTTGTCCAGAACAAAACCTAATATGATTAAAATCCCTATTAAAGAATGTAGTCCAATAGTGGCAGCATTGGCCGGCAATAGCTCATATATTTTGTCAAAATTATTTTTAGCAACAAAAAAAGCCTTTAACGCCAGCGGCAAACTTAAAAAAGTAAGCACTGTAAACTTTGGCATGTATCTAAACGCTGTCAAAAAAACTATGCTTAAATATACTGCACTTAACAACAAATGATACAAGATGCTGGCGCTCTTTTTACCAAGGATGACTACCAGCGTCCTTTTGCCTACCGATTTATCTCCCTGATAATCCGGAAATTCATTAATGAATAGGACGAGCGCAATCAGAATGCCGATTGGAATAGAAATGAGAAAAATTTTAAATGGCAGAGTTTGTGCCTGCACAAAATATGCGCCCATAACCATGAGAGGCCCAAAGCCGGTTCCTACAGCCAACTCTCCGAAACTTCCATATCCTATCCTAAAGGGTCTTGCCGTATAGAATATGCCTAAAAATATGCCGATGGCCCCAAGGATCAGAACTACATTCCTGCCGCTTAAATAATTTAGATAAAGGCCTATCGCACCTCCTATCATAAAACAGGTTGCTGCAAAATAAAATATGCCCTTTGCAGAGATGAGACCTTCCTGAATCACTCTGCTTCCACCGGAAAACGGTGTTGGATTTGGGTTCGCCTCGTCGCATCCTGCAACATGATCAAAGCAGTCGTTAATCAGGTTTGTTCCTGCATGAATGAGGACAGCGCCGACAAGCGTAAGCCAGAATCTCATCCACATAAACCTGCCTATGTCATACCATGCTACCACAGAACCTAAAACCACTGGGATGATCGTCGCCGTAAAAAATGGCGCCCGCATCGCCTTTATCCAAATTTTTAAATTAAAATTTGTCATAATAAATGTGGATTTCCCTTATGCCCTTTTTAGTAAGCACCTTTATGGACGCGTCTATCATTGGAGGCGGGCCGCAGAGATAGGCCTCCTGGTTGGAGCCTTCCGGCATTATCCGCTCAACCACTTGCGTAATCAGGCCCGTCTCGCCGATCCAGTTATCCTGAGGTTTCGGCTCTGAGAGAGCAGGTATATATTTAAAATTTGAGAAGTTGCGCTCAAGCTCATTAAGCTCTTCTGTAAAAAATAAGTCCAATTTAGAGCGCGCCCCAAAGAAATACATGACCTTCCTCGGCATATTCTTCTCCTTTAGGTGCAAAAGAATGGAACGAATTGGAGCCATGCCGCATCCCCCGCCAATACATATAATGTCTCTGTCAGAATCCTCTCTCAAATAAAACTCTCCAAACGGCCCGGTGAGAGTAATCTGGTCATAGAGGTCCAACGCCTCGTGTATATATGTAGAGCACATTCCTCCTGGAACTAAGCGCACAACAAGTTCTATTATGTTACCCTGTAACGGACTGGATGCAATAGAGTAAGCACGAAATTCATCCGTCTCGGGTATCTTGAACTGCACATACTGGCCAGGCTTAAACTTTATCGACGGCGGATCATCGAGCTTCAGAATAATATATTTTATGTCTGAGGTGAGGTCCGTTATCTTGAATACAGTAACTTTTATTTCCTTGGCCTCTAATAGATCTGGAGATATTAATACATCGATATCGTTCTTTACCTTAACCTGACAGGCAAGCCTTATGCCTTTGATCCTGTCCTGTCGGGGAATGAATACTTCTTCCGTTGGTAGTATGCGCCCGCCCCCGCTTAAGACCTCCACCTTACAATAACCGCAGGTTGCCTTTCCTCCACACGCCGATGGCACAAATATTTTATTTTCAGCGAAGTAATTGAGAAGAGTATTACCCCCATTCACAGTCAGCATCTTTTCTTTATTAATTGTAATCTTACACTCTCCATATGTGACGAGGAACTTCTCGGCCACAACCAATACTATGGCTAATGCCAGTAAAATCGCGTTCATTATAAGTAGGGGTAATATCATAGCTTCATTGTAATGTTATCATTCCGGCAAAACCCATGAAGGCAAAGGCCATGAGGCCTGCAATGATCATCGTGATGCCTGCGCCCCTTAAACCTTTGGGTATATCCCCGACTAAAACAAGCTTCTCTTTTATCGCAGCCATGATAACTATGGCCAGCGACCAGCCTGTAGATGTGCCAAAAGAATAAAATACGGTTTGTATAAAATCATATTTTCTCAATACCATAAACAGGCATACTGCCAATACAATGCAGTTTACCGTGATGAGCGGAAGAAATATGCCGAATGAAGATTGTAGCGGTGGAAAGAATTTCTCAATTATCATCTCCAATAGCTGAACAGTGGCAGCGATTACACAGATGAATATTAAATACGATACGATCTCTGCTTTCGCCGGCACCAAAATCAACCAGTATATGGGCCAGGTTATGACTGCGGTCAGCGTAACTACGAAGATAACCGATACGCCCATGCCCACCGCGGTTTTGAAGTTCTTCGATATAACGATGAACGGGCACATCCCGAGTATGTATACTAGAGCGATGTTATGCGTAAATATCGAGGCAATCAGTAACGTTAATGGATTGGTTGTATTCATCCTCACACTTCCATCTTCTTGGCTATTGTTCTAAAAATCCACAAATATACACCTAAAAGAAAGAATGCTCCTGGCGCAATAGTCATCACCACCCAATTAGTCCAGTTGTGCGGCATCACCCTATGGCCTAATATGGTCCCAAAACCAGTTGTCTCTCTTATAATCGCCATCAAAATAAGCATAAAACTGTAACCTATGCCGCAGCCAAGGCCATCCAGAGCTGAAAGGCCCGGGCTATTCTTTATCGCAAAAGCCTCTGCCCTTCCCATAAGAATACAGTTTGTAATAATTAGGCCCACATAAGGCCCCATCGCCTCGCTTATCGGAGGGAAATATGCCTTCAAGAATCTATCTACGCATATGACGAATGTGGCAATGATCGTCATATAAGCAAGCATTCTAACTCTACCCGGTATCACGTTCCGAAACATGGAGACAAATAGCGAGCTAAAGACTGTGCAGAACGTCACACCTACCCCCATGGCTATGGCATTATCCAGACGGTTAGTTATGGCCAGCATGGAGCATATGCCAAGGACCATGCAGAATGTAGGATGGTCCAGCCACATGCCGTTAGTCAAGACCTTAAACCACTTGGTATACCGTATACTTCGTTTTATCTGCTTTTTAGGCATCCTATTACCCTTTTAGCGCTGTTATATACTTTTTAAGGTTCTCATTGATAAGTTTTTCAAAAGCGCGGCTAGACCCTGTAGCACCCGTAATAGCATCCACCTCGTTCTTGCGGGAAGCTTTGCCTTCGGCAGTAAAAATCAGAATCGGCAGCACTTCTTTGGCCTTGAACTGCTTTAGATAATCCTTCTCAGCGATTCTCCCACCGAGTCCGGGCGTCTCTTCCTGATGCGTTATCTTTATGTTGCGGATAGTCTTTAAGTCTTTTTCTAAACTTACAATGCCTGAAATAGGCCCCCACAATCCAGGGCCATAGAACTCAAATGCCACTGCGCCATCGAATGCCCTATAGAATGTGTACGCGTTCTTTTTCACTGATTTGATATTTTCATCGAAGATCTTTCCTGCATTGTGCTTGTCATAAGAGATACCGAGAGCATCCAGCACGGAAGATTTTAATTTCACTTCCTCATTTTTCGTTATTAAAGGTGTTGTATATAAATTTATACCCAGAAGAAGTATGCCGGATACAACGCCCATCACCAGCACAAATATCACTATCCTTAATGCATTCGTCATTCTTTATCTTTTCCTATATCTTATTTTTAAAACTAGCGTATCGATTAATGGAGTGAATGCGTTCACCAATAATATGCTGAACATGACACCTTCAACATACCCCGAAAGCCCGCGAATCAATACTGTTAATATACCTAATAATATTCCAGCTATCCACCTGCCTGCTTTTGTAAATGGGCTGGTCACCGGATCTGTGGCCATAAAGAATGCTCCCAGGATTAAACCTCCGGAGAGAATTTGGAATAGCGGCGGAGCAAAATTTGTATGAAAGAGATGATTAAATATAAGCGGAGATAAAAATGCTGTTGCAAGATATGCAAGAGGTATCCGCCAATCGATTATCTTCACAAGAATTAGAAACAATCCTCCGATTATTAACCCAGCGCGGAATGTCTCGCCAATGCACCCGCTATTCTGCCCGAACAGAAGGTTAGCGTACGAAGTTACTGCTCCGTTATTCTTAAAGAGTGTCAATGGCGTAGCCGTTGTTACGGCGTCTACGCTCTGATAATGTAAGAATCCTCCCAGTCCGGACGTGAATGGCTCTTGCCAGTAAACTGTCATTATCTTTGGAAAAGCTATGCTCAAAAATATCCTGCCCACGATGGCTGGATTGAATATATTTCTGCCAGTGCCGCCGAAAACTTCTTTCCCGAATATCGCTCCGAAGATAACGCCGACTGCCACGACCCATAATGGAACTGTCGGCGGCAGAATAAGGGGAAATATAAGTCCTGTGACCAAAAATCCCTCATGGACCTCCTTCTTTCTTGTTATGGCAAAGATAGTCTCGACTATGCCGCCGCATATATATGATATAAGAATAATGGCGATTACTCGAAATCCCCAGAAGTAAACAGAAGCGATCACCGCCGGCATGAGTGCGATTATGACAAAAGACATGAAGCGCTTGATATCCATATGATCGAGTATATGGGGAACGCTTGTCCCTTTATCCGTGCCAAAGAAGAACTCGTCTGTCGCATTAAAAATTGGTTTAAATAAACCCAACAGCTTACTCTTCTTGCTTATCTCGTTCAGATTATCCAAAATATCTTTTAGAAATTTCATATGCCTCCTGAATACGATTGTATATGGAACTTCTCTAAGTGTAAAGTTGGGTTTATGCGAAGTTTCATAATTTCGTTACGCCGCGGTACTCTTCTATGCCTTTTAAGTTGAAGTAAGGAAGTATACACTGTGTGCGATCGCAACCCTGCATTATCAGCTTCTCATGCCCTTCTTTCATCTGTTGGAGTAACAGTATCTTCGA
>JAHFGO010000070.1 GCA_023247385.1 Candidatus Omnitrophota bacterium
GAGCGCTCTCAAAGCCAGGCCCTTAGCATGCGGATTAATCTTTGCGACTTCGACCATCCGTTCAACCATTTTATGCAGATGTCTATATATCCAATCGTTCGAGCCTTCAAGCCATACCTCACTGTAGCCCTTCCATCCCCAGCTTGAAAATGAAGGCGTAAGGACCTGATATTTTTTATGAAGCTTCAAGTGCTCGGATGGCGTTATCAGCGCCACGGCATTCTGATCATATCTTATCTTTCTAATCAGAAAATCAAGCCATTGTGGGCCTTCATACCACCAGTGGCCGAAAAGTTCCGCATCATATGGTGCTACCACAATCGGCAGTCTATCGCCCATCTGAGAAATGAGATATTCTGTCTGCTTTTCTCTGTTGAACATGAAATTTCCCGCTTGCTCTGCGGCCTTCTCTCTCGCGGCCTCAGGTACGTAAGGCTCCTTGCGATTTGTGTTGCCTGTTATCTTGTAATATTTTATTCCCGTATTTATTCTGACGCCGTCGGCATTTATGTATGGACGTATGTAATCATAGTCGAGATCGAAACCGATATCACGATAAAACTCTCTGTAATTGTAATCGCCAGGATAACCTTCTATCGCGCTCCATACAGCTTTGGAAGATTCTGTGTCTCTTCCGAAAACCGCCACTCCATTTTTTGTCAAATATGGACTAAAGACACCGAATCTGGGACGGGGAGAGCCAAAGAGTATGCCGTGGGTGTCGACCAGGAAATACTTTATGCCCTCTTGCTTTAATACCTCGTCATCGCCGGGATTATATCCGCATTCCGGAAGCCAGAAGCCATTTGGTTTTTTACCAAAAGCTTTTTGATATAGGCCAACGGCGGCTCGAACTTGAGCCCTAACGGAAGCCAGCCGTTCCACATCCATTAGCGGAAAGTAGCCATGCGTTGCCCCACACGTTATGACCTCAAGGCCGCCGAGCTCCTGAAAGCGTTTAAATGCATTTACGAGATTGGATTTGTATTCGTCGGCAAATATATGCCTCGCATCCCAAAAGGCAGAATGGTACATATGCGCCAGCCTATTAAAGTCTTGTTCCCACTTTGTCCTCTCGATCTCTTTTGCGGAAAGCTCTATCAATTTATCGAGATGTTTTAAATATTTCGATTGCAGGTGAGCGTCCATGAGCATGGACATTAGTGTCGGGGATAGGGATATCGTCAGTTTGTAATCTACCCTGTCTCTTGTCAGGCCATCCAAAACTTTTATAAGTGGGATATAGGTTTCTGTTATCGCCTCAAAAAGCCAATCCTCTTCGAGGAAGTTCTCAAATTCTGGGTGGCGAACATACGGAAGGTGGGCGTGGAGGATTATCGCGAGGTAGCCTTTCAACATAAAGATTATTCTGTCTTTCTCGTCACTGTCGGTGTTATGCTACGGCGGTCAACTCCGTCTTTGGAAGTTGCCTCTATTGGTATGGTCTGTTTTCCGTCGGGTAGGGCAAATCTCAAACTGAACGTGCCGTCCGGCCTCAAAACTACACTTTTGCCTTGGACTGTAAGTTTTGCGTCAGGCTCTGTTTGGCCGTAGACTATCAGTTCACAATTTGCAACAAGCCAAAATTTTCTTTCCGCCGGCTTTCTATAAAATGACGCTGCGCTCGATATGCCGCCAGAACTAATCTGTTCCTCCAGGCGTTTTTTTATCATTTCTCTAACTTCAAGCGAACCTTTCCCTACACCAAAACCGCCTGATAGGCCGAACATCTTCCAATACTCTTCTTCCGGCATCATCCATTCTGCGTCCAGCTGATCCGATATTCCAAAACGCGGTGTCTTAACCACATTCGAGCGGGCCAGCAAATAAAAATTCCCTTTTTGTGACACTATGCCTACATCCACAACCCACGACCTATCGGGCGTGCCAACGTTAATATACCAGTTGTTCGCAAGGCCCTTTAAATCGATATCGAAGAAGGAGCGGGCATTCCTGCCGTTAAAGTTTACATCCGTGACGTCGTAGACACGGAGTACGGACTTCGTAACATTATCACCGCTGGATTCGATTCTTCGGACAACATCTTCTTCTTTGTCTTTACGGATTTCCCAATAGGCAAATATCCACCATGGATCTCTTACCAAAATAACGATCCTATTATCACCGTAACCCGCTGGAAATCTGAACTCTTTTCTTTCCCTTATCTTCAAAGTCTCTTTTGCCATAAGGATCACCTCCCGTTCCTCGTGATTTTACTCACTATTCCTCGTTGGCTGCTCCCCCCGGAGCTTCTTCGGTAGCTGTTTCTTCCTTTTCAAGTGCCACTGATTTAGCAATATTCTTACTGTCACTAACCACATACGTCACATCAACCCAATCGCCTTTCTTTATATCGGTTATGCTAGCTGCATTCTCTAGTCTAGTATCTTTAGTCAATGCAATATCGATAGTCTTCTCTTCATCGGTATCGTAATCATAATATTGAACAGATAAAGAATTCGCTGTTGCGTCCGTCTTCTGGACCTCTCCATAGATAGAAATCTCGTTTGTAGCAGGCGCTGGCTCTTCTTTGACTGTCGGCGCATTGCTCTCTGTGGCCTCTTTTGAGGGCGTCATCTGGTTCTCTTGAGAAAAGGTTAGATTTGCAGATAACGATATAATTAACACTATCGGCAATACATATACTATATGTTTCATATGCCTACAATCATTCAACAGCATATGGAACTTCTCTAAGTATAAAGTTGGGTTTATGCGAAGTTTCATATCTCCTCCTTTTGGTTATATATAAATTTATACCATAATTATAAATTAAAAGTCAAGGCCTACCTTAAGCTGCGAACTTTCTACCGTTAGAATCGAATATAGGCAATTTAAGAAATGAGTGTTTCTGCAGCATATATTTCCACGCCGTTGACAGAACCCCAAGTCCATATACGACAGACCTCGAAAAATTGATCGACGATGATTCTTTTGTATAAACAGACGGGCAGGTAATCTCGGCGACTCTATATCCGAAGTATAGTGCCTGCAGCAGCATTTGGTTATCGAAGACAAAATCATCCGAATTTTCCAGTATTGGAAGATTTAGCAGCACTTTTTTCGAAAACGCCCTATATCCTGTGTGATACTCCGACAACTTTTGGCTTATCATATTATTTTCGACCAAGGTGAGGATTCTGTTTGCGATATATTTGTATATCGGCATGCCCCCTTCCAGCGCCTTGCCGCCAAGTATTCTGGAGCCGAGGACTACATCGAAGATATCGCTGGTGATCAGGGCTGCCATGGGTGTTATTAATTTAGGAGGATATTGATAGTCCGGGTGAAGCATCACCACCACATCCGCACCTAACTTTAGCGCTTGGCTATAACATGTTTTCTGATTACCGCCGTAGCCTATATTTTTATCATGAACAAATACTTTCAGGCCTAGCCTCTTTGCTATCTCAACTGTATTATCTTTGGATTTGTCGTCGGTGAGTATGATCTCGTCTACGATGTCTCTGGGTATCTCATCATAGGTCTTGCGCAGCGTCTTCTCTGCATTATAGGCAGGCATAACGACCACTATCCTTTTACCGTTTAACAAATTTTCCCCCATTAAAATTTAGGGACACGCTCTCACTTAAAAAATGTAACGTGCCCCTTAATTTTTAAATTATATAAAAAACTGGTATCGTTTAACGCTTGCCAAGTTTGGACTGCAGCTCCTGGCTTTCTGCCACTAACTTATCATAGGCTGCCTTTAGGGTTATCTTCTCATCCAGCAACTTATCGTATTCACCCTTTAAGGCTGCCTTCTCATTTGTCAGAGTCTTCAGGTTGGTAGCAAGATCCATCTTCTCTTTTAGCAGGTTGTCATATTCGTCCTTAAGAGCATCTTTGGATTTTGCGAGGGCCACCACTTTCTCTTCTAAGGCAATCTTCTCATTCAGGAGCGCTTCATATTTGTTTTTCGATACTCCACAGCCCACCAATATTAGGCTAACGAAAGCAATTAATATAACGAACAAGCCAACTATCCTTATAGATTTCATCTAACTAAACCCCTCCTTTTGAAATTTACATATAAATTTCGCTTTGCGGAACTTCTCTAAGCTAAGAGTCTGGTTTCTGCGAAGTTTCATTGTATCAAATATTTTTCTAGCTCAGCCCACGTTTTGGGTCCGACTTTCCCATCTGCTTTCAGCCCCTTCGCTTTCTGAAACTCCTCTATGGCTTTTTTGGTCTTCGGCCCAATTTTACCATCTATAGCCCCAGTATAAAAGTTAGCATTCTTAAGCGCTCTTTGTATATCTTTATTCCTGTCCTGTTGGACTACTGATACAGGAACTTGTTTCTCGGTAACTTGCGGAGCTGCTGTAGGCGGGATAGTTTCAGTCGCAACTTCCTGAGATGGCTCTACTACTTGCGCTTCTTCTGGCATTGACATGCCTTCAGGTGATCCTGTCATCATGGCTTCTGGTGTTTTTTCAACCTTGCCTTTGCATCCAAAAAAGATAAGCGGCAAAATAATTAATGCTGTTAAAAACATCGCCAACGGCTTCGTATTCATCTATTCCTCCTTTCTAAAGTAAAATTATACCGCCGTGCGAGCCTTTGTCAAGTTATTTAATGTTTTTTAAGCCTAATGCGCATCATTATGCCGCGTTTCTCTAAAATACATTCTCTAAATTTACTGCTTGCAATCACGCTTGAGATTTGTGTCCTATACTCTTCATCTGTATAGCCATGGATGCTCATCATATATCTTACTACCCCACGTGGTGGCAATATCCCAAACATGCGTCTTGTGCATCTGTCGATATCTTGATTCTTCGCATTAGCATACCCATCGTATACCCATGCCTCGGCCCCAGGTTTCAGGCATCTGTAGATCTCATCGAATATCTTAACTGGTTCCTTCCAGTGGTGCAGTGAACCTGTGCTTATTATGAAATCAAACGATCCTTGCGGAAATTCAAGCCTCTTCGCATCCATCACTCTGAATTCTACATTCCCGATGCTGGATTTACTCCTATTTGCAATCTCAATCATCTTCTCACTCAAATCAATCCCTATTACTTTCGTGGACGGAAATTTCTTGGCGATCTTCACCACCAAGATACCGGGACCAGTTCCGATATCTAAGGCTGCGCCATTCGCCGGAAGGTCAATCTCATCTCGTATTATTTCATAATGCGGGTAGAGTATCTTCGGGATTATCCAACTGTAGATTACGGCAGCAAGTGCTGGAATCTTTTCCGGAAGCGCTTTTTTGATCTCGCCTGTTTTGTCTTTGAAAAAAAGTAAGACCCCTATGGTTATAAGAAGAAGGCCTGGAACTATAGGCAATATCAATCCCGCAATCCCTAACAGCACTATAAGGATCGCGATAAATTTTATTAACATCACTTTATCGTCCCAAACCTCGTCGTGAGGACTGCTCCGAATCCTGCTATCAAAAATAAAGCTTTTATGAATGGGCCGACTATCGGAACAAATCCTATCATAAATAATACCAGGATCCCGAGCACTGCATCAATAAATGGAGGAGGCAGTTTCTTGAATGACAATAATATATTCTTTCCTATAAATATCCCCGAGGCGATATAGCCTATTATCAAAGCCAATACCACAAGAAGTATCTCCAGGGGTATCAAAATTATACCTATTATGCTTATTGCCAAAAGAACAGCTATCGGGACAATCAATATCATCCACGAGATTCCCCATAGTAGCATTGTTATGAATGAGCGTTCCAGCGCATTCACAACCGTTCCCATGTGCTCTGGAATGAGAGCCACTAATAAAATAGCAAGTCCTAAAAATCCTAGTAATGTTAAAATGCTTATAGTGGCCCACAACGCTAACCAACCGCCTTTCAAAAAAGTCATAAATGACGGGATGAAGTGAGGCATATAGATTTGAGTTATCCTTCCTCCTATACTGGCGGTAGGATCTTTCACCAAGTCGCCGCCAACTATTACAACTTGTTGACCTACGGCAGATTTTGGTTTTAGAATCACTGAGCCGCCAACAGCTACTACATTATTTTCCACTCTGCCGAATACTGTTATGTTACCGCCAACAGCCACCACGTCATTGACAACCATGTCTTTGGATATTTCTATATCCGTGTTCATCTTTATTATGTCTTGGGCCTTCGCGAATGTATGTGTCGCAGAAAAGATAAAAATCAATATGATGATAAAGATCGACAAGCGCTTAAGCATAATCACCTCCGATTTGCTGTAGTTTTTACTGTATGCAAATCGTCCCGAGCGAGTGTTGATTATTTGATATCGCGAGGGACTCGGGACGAGGGACTACCTTACTTTATTCTTCGATAAAAATATCTCTATCCTAGCCAGCGCCTCTTTTAACCTATCCAGACTGGATGCATAGGATATCCTTATATGGCCTTCGCCTGATGGGCCGAATGCCGTACCTGGCACGACCGCTACTTTCTCTTTCTTTAAAAGCTCTCTTGCAAATTCCATCGAAGAAAGGCCAGAACTTTTTATTGAAGGAAATGCATAAAACGTGCCTTCGGGTTTGTGACAGGATAATCCTATCTCATTAAGCCTTGAGACCACAAATTCTCTGCGTCTTTTATATTCCCGCTTCATCTCTTGTACGGCTTTCTCTCCGTTTTTTAATGCCTCGAGCGCTGCCATCTGAGAAGTTATTGGCACGCACATCATCGTATATTGATGTATCTTAGTCATTGAAGAGATTATATTCCGCGGACCGCACGCGTATCCTATCCTCCATCCAGTCATTGCATAGGCCTTGGAGAAACCGTTTAAATAGATGGTCCGTTCTTTCATATGGGGAAGAGCAGAAAAAGGAGTGTGGTCAAAAGTGTATGTTAAATCGCAATATATCTCATCGCTCACCATAATTATGCCGTGCCGTAATGCTATTTTAGATATGGTTTTTAATTCGGCCTTCGAATAAGAAGTGCCCGTTGGGTTATTAGGGTAATTTAAAATAATTGCCTTCGTTTTTATATCGCAAAACTTATTTATATCTTTTGGCGTAATTTTAAATCCGTTCTCTGGACTAGTCTTAATGAAAATCGGACTGCCTCCACATAGAGTCGTTATTGGCCCATAAGAAACATAAGATGGTTCCGGTATTAAAATTTTGTCGCCTTTATTAACAATGGCTCTCAATGCGAGGTCTAATGCCTCGCTCACTCCGACGGTTACCAATATCTCTTCTTCCGGGTCGTATTCCAAACCATACTTATGCTTCAGATATCTCGATATCTCATGGCGTAGTTCGATTAAACCTTTATTCGACGTGTAAGATGTATAGCCTTCTTCTAAAGAGTATATGGCCCGTTCTCTTATATTCCATGGTGTGATGAAATCCGGTTCGCCCACCCCTAATGAGATGACATCCTTCATGCCCAAGACGAGATCAAAGAACACCCTTATGCCTGATGGTGGTATCTTTTCAACAAGTTTTGAAATCTTCATAATGATATCGCTGGCCTCTTGCTTTTTTCCGGCTGTTTCAGTATGTCTCCATCCTCTTTGTATTTCTTCAATATAAAATGCGTAACAGTCCCCCGGACGTTCTCCATAGGAGCCAGTTTTTCTGCAACAAAATTCGATACCGTATGGATGGACTTACCTTCAACCACAACTAAAAGATCGTAAGTGCCGGACATCAGATAACAGCTTGTGACTTCGGGAAATTGATAAATTCTTTCTGCCAGATGATCAAACCCTAAATTCTTCTGCGGCGTAACCCTGACCTCTATGAGAGCACGGACATCGGTCGTCTCATCCCGTACAAGCTCCTTGTTTATTATCGTCTTATACTTTAATACAACTCCGTCCTTCTCCAGCTTTTTTATCGCATTCTTTACTGCCTTCGGAGTCATGTTCAGCATTTTTGCTATCTCTTCGGGCGGTGTCCTTGCATCTTTTTCCAATATTTCAAGTATCTCGTTCATAATAGCCTCCGATTTGTTGTTGTTTTTTTGTGTGCAAATCGTCC
The DNA here is from genome assembly GCA_023247385.1 of Candidatus Omnitrophota bacterium. Lineage (GTDB taxonomy): Bacteria > Omnitrophota > Gorgyraeia > 2-01-FULL-45-10 > 2-01-FULL-45-10 > JAHFGO01. Next base: position 7,960 of record JAHFGO010000070.1, read on the forward strand.
CGAGTGTCCTTTGTTTATGTGTAGACGCGAGGGACGATCAAATTTTAAAGGGCTCACTCTTTTTTTAGAGAGGAGCCCTTAATTTTGACATTTGATATTTAAATTTTGAATTTACTTAGTAGCCCCCTCTTCCGTGCCGCTGGCGGCTTGGACTCCGCCAGATGCATATTTACTTAAAAGCTCCCATGTCTTCTTTCCTACGATACCATCCGGCGCCAGGCCATTTGCTTTTTGGAATTCTCGTATGGCCTTTTTGGTATTCTTGCCTTTAATTCCATCGATCTTGCCCGTATAAAAGCCTGCGTTCTTCAGACAAGTTTGAATCTCTTTCGTATTCTCTTTAGACTTGACATGTCTTGATTTAATACTTATATTCGTCTTCGCTTCTCGACGAGTTTTTAGTTCCTCTAGCGCCTGAGCCTGTTCGCTTGTAGCGCGCTCAACATCTGCCTGTTTCGCCTCAACGGTTTCAACTTTAGATTCTAGTGTTTCGACCCGTGTTTTTATACCAGTAACTTCCTCCCTGAATTTTTTCGGGACGGTCTCGCAGCCGGATATGGCTAATATCACAAAAAAAGCTAAGACAAAACAGGTTAAATTCTTTCTTCCCATCTCCCCCTCCCATAGATTAGTTATTGTAAAATTATATATTAATTTTTAAAAAAAAGCAATGGAAATTTATTTTAATAGCTTGCCTGCCTCTTTGACTGAAGCATTTTCATGAACAATTTTTCGAATCGCCTTTATCATACCAACTGCATTGTCAGATTGCCAGATATTTCTGCCCATATCCACACCCTTGGCACCTTCTTTGATCGCGTTATATGCGAGTTTCAACACATCTAATTCTGTCTTGAGTTTTGGCCCACCGGCTATGACGAGCGGAACTGGACATGCCTTCGCAACTTTTTCAAAGTCCTCGCAGTAATATGTCTTCACTGCCTGTGCACCGAGCTCTGAGGCGATACGGCAACAAAGTCCCAAGTATCGTGCGTCTCTTTTGGCGAGCTCTTTTCCGACTGCTGTGACCGCCAGGACCGGAATGCCATATCTCTGGCCCTGATTCACAAGTTCACCGAGCGCCATCAGCGTTTTATGCTCATGCTCTGTCCCTATATAAATTGAGAGGGCGACTGCCGAAGCATTAAGACGGATGGCCTCTTCCATAGATGTCTGTATTCCTTCGTCGGAAAGCGCGGGGCCAACTATACTGTTGCCGCCGGAAACTCTTAATATTATCGGAATATCTAAATTAGCTCCAATGCAATTTCTCAAAACCCCTCTCGTCAACATAAGGGCATCTGTAAAACCAACCAGCGGCCGTATGGCTTTGCCAGGCTCTTCAAGTTTAGATATCGGCCCGAGAAAATATCCATGGTCTATTGCTAACCACACGCCCTTTCCGGTTTCAGGTTTTAATAATCGCGACATTCTGTTCTTCATTCCCCAGTCCATAATTAACCTCCGATTTTTCGATAGAAACTTCGCATAAACCCCACTCTACACTTAGAGAAGTTCCGCGAAGCGAAAAATCGTCCCGAGTCCCTCGCGTCTACACATAACCAAAGGACGCTCGGGACAAGGGACCTTATAACAGTTATTTCAATTTGGCCTTCATGCTGTTAAACTCCTGCCAGATTCTTTTTCATTTCATTAAACTCTTGCCACATTTCTTTCGGCATACGTTCACCGAATTTTTTAAAGAATAATTCTATGTCTTCGGCTTCCCGCTGCCAGCCTTCGATGTCGATTTCAAATAATCTTGACAAATTTTCTTTTGATATGTTTAACCCTTTAAGATCCAAATCTTCAGCATGCGGCAAGAGTCCTATGGAAGTTTTTTTCGCGCCTACACGATTATTCACCCTGTCAACTATCCATTTCAACACTCTTATATTCTCTCCAAACCCCGGCCAGATGTAACTAGCTTTGTCATCTACCCTAAACCAATTGATTGAGAATACTTTTGGCGGGTGCGTAAGTCTTTTACCGATATCAAGCCAGTGTCTTAAATAATCTGCCATATTATAACCGCAGAATGGGAGCATTGCCATAGGATCTCTTCTCACTACACCTTCCTTGTGCATGGCTGCGGCAGTGGTTTCTGAGCCCATCCTTGAGCCCAAAAATACATTATTCTGCCAGTCGAAACCTTCAACGACCAATGGTTTAACATGCGTTCTCTTTCCGCCGAATATCACAGCAGAGATAGGCACGCCGTTAGGATTATCGAATTCGGAAGAGAGGGCCGGGCACTGATAGATCGATGCAGTAAATCTTGAGTTCGGATGCGCCGCCTTCGTGTCTTGTGAAATATTCCACTTATTGCCTTGCCAATCGACCACATTCTTAGGAGTGGGGCCGTCCATACCTTCCCACCACGGTTCGTTTGTATCGACATTCAAAGCTGTATTCGTAAATAACGTCGGATAGAATGTGCCTTTAGTTAAAGTTCGCATCATGTTCGGGTTCGTCTTCATGGAGGTTCCGGGCGCTACTCCAAAAAAGCCTGTCTCAGGATTTATCGCCCATAGCCTTCCATCGGGACCGACATTTAGCCAGGCAATATCGTCGCCCAAAGTCCAGACTTTATATTCTGGCAGGGTTGACTCTAACATC
>JAHFGO010000002.1:0-5209 GCA_023247385.1 Candidatus Omnitrophota bacterium
ATCTCTCCAGCACCGCTGCGCCGCCCTGTCCGCCGCCAACGCACATCGTGACAAGGCCTAGTCCCGCGTTCCTGCGCTTCATCTCTTTCAATATTGTCAGCGTCAACCTGGCGCCTGAAACCCCGACCGGATGGCCCAGCGCGATGGCGCCGCCGTTCACATTGAGCCTATTCAAATCTATCTCTCCGACAGGTTCTGCCGTAGAGAGCTTCTCTTCGGCGAACTTCTTCGACGCGAGCGCCTTCCTGCAGGCAAGCACCTGCGCGGCGAACGCCTCATTTATCTCGATTAAATCTATGTCGCTCAATTTCAGGCCGGCCTTCTTTAGAACAACCGGAATCGCATAGGCTGGCCCAAGCCCCATCTTTGACGGCTCAAGGCCGATATAGTGGTACGCGCGTATATATCCTAACGGCTGAAACCCAAGGCTGCGCGCCTTTTCTTCATCCATAACCAGGACTACGCACGCGCCGTCTGTGATCTGACATGAATTCCCAACGGTAATCGTGCCGGTATGCCGATCGAAATACGGCTTTAGATTGCGGAGCGCCTCAATCGTCTGATTTTCTCTGGGGCCGAAGTCATCCTCTACCACTGCATTAAAGTCTGGCGGGACCAATACCGGCGCAATCTCTTCGCGCAGTTTCTGGCGGTTCGCGATAGCGCGTTTGTGGCTTTCGAGGGCAAACTCATCCTGCTCAATTCTTGTAATTCCGAATTCCTTGGCGATGACTTCAGCGGTCTGGCCCATATTCAGGCCGCAGACAGGGTCGGTCAGGCCGAAGGCAAGCGCCGGGATCGGTTTAAAATGATGCGGTCTGATGCCGGAGATTATCTTCAGCCTTTCAAGGACAGATTTTGCCTTACCCAGCCTCACAAGGATCTTCGCCATATCCTTGCTAAAGACGAAAGGCATGTTGCTCATAGACTCTGTGCCGCCGGCTATCACAATCTCATCCAGGCCGGCCCTGATCTTCTCCGCCGCGCTCGTTATCGCCTCAAGCCCCGAGGCGCAGTTCCGGCTAAGGGTGTATGCCCGTTTCTCCTTGGGGATGCCCGCGTACAAACTTATAACGCGGGCCACGTTCGTCGCCTCAACCGGCTGGGCAACAGCCCCAATTATCACCTCATCCACAAGTTCGGGTTTAAGGCGGGCTGTCTCCATGAGCTCGCGCGCGGCGATCGCGCCCAGCCTCTGCGCGGGCATGTCTTCAAAAAGTGTCCACGCCTTCACAAACGGCGTCCTTATTCCATCAACTATCGCAATCCGAGCCATATATCCTTTCCCCTCTCCCCTTTGGGGAGAGGGATAGGGTGAGGGGATTTACCCCGCCGGCCGTCTGTCCACTATCTTCTTCGCCTTGACCGCCGACTCTATCTCTATCCTCTTCTGAATCTCCTGGCGCGTTATGAAATTTATCTTATTGAACGATATCTCCGCGGCTGATAAGACTTCGTCATTGAGCCGCCGGGAGAATTCCTCTTTATCTACGCCTTCGCGCCTCAGGCTCACGTAGAGCATCAGCTCATCGACCTCATACGGGTCGTTGTCCTTCTTCGCTATCTCGATCTGCCACTCATCGATCTCTTCGGCGTCATCGAGTATGTGCTCCAGCTCATTCAAATTGACGAGCGAGCCTTTTATCTTCGACAACCGCAGGCTCTTCACATTGGAGGCGCGGACGATGTCGCTCGATATCCTCGGGACAGTCCTGCCGCAGTGCGGACATGGCGAATACGCGATCCCGCCCCGCACAAGATCGCCTGTGCGGAAACGCAGGACGCAGCTGCCCCTGGCGTCGATATTGGAATAAACGATCTCGCCGTCCTCGCCCTCGCCCTTCACCTCGCCTGTCTCCGGGTCTATTATCTCAAAGACCTCTTTATCGGGATAGGTGTGGTAGCCGCTTGATACGTCCAGGGCTGTCGGGCATTCAGCCCACGCGGCGCGCGATTCTGTGAAGCCGTAAGTGCCGAATACCTTTACATCGGAGGCGCCCATCTCGTTCAGCAGCTGGCATATCTTCATCTTGAATCCCTGCGGGACGCGGCCAGCGCCCAGGGCGACTCTGTTTAAGAAACTCAAATTCAGATTCTGCTCGCGGGCCGCCTTCAGGAGATGATAGACGTAGCTTGGGACGCCGATCAGGAATTGCGGCTTCACCTTCAGGATCGAGCGGATGTTCCCCTCTGTGCCGAGTGTCTTCCCCCCGCCCGTAGACAAGATGAAGACCCCTGCCGCGACTCCGCCGAAAAACGTCTGCCAGAACGCGAGATGCGGCGCGTAAGGAAATATGTTCACCGCCGCGTTTTTAGGTTCGATTCCGATCACCTCGATGAGCCTCTTGCCGTAAATCTTAAGGTTCTCAAGGTCATAACTTGTGTATAGAAATGATATCGGCGTGTTTGTGGTGCCGGCTGTCGCGGTGAGAAAGATGGGCCTGTATTCCTTTTCCAGGGCGCTCTTCAAGCCTTCTTCGCCCTTCGATATCTTCAGAAACAGGAGTTTCGCAAGCTCCGCCTTCGGCAGGAATTTCTTGATCAATCCCTCGTTTGGCTGGAGGCATAACGCCAGGCTCCCCTTGGCCGGGTCGCCTTCCATTAAATCGAGGATGGTCTTCTTCGAGGAAAACGGCAGAACCTTGAGGTCTTCAACGGTCTTTATGCCGGACGGCTTGACGCGGTTCTTGTCGAACAGCTGGCGATAATATGGGCTGAACGGATAGAGTTGGCTGGAGATAAAATATTTGAGTCTTCTATTCTGTAAGTCTTTTAATTCTTTCCAGGGACGAAATAAGACGGGATCTTTTTTGGTCACAGGAATTTTTCGGATAGTCTCTTTTGTCGTCTTGCGAGCGCGCGGCGGGCCCTATCCTTCTCTTCTTTCGTCTTTAAGATAAGCTTCGGGACCCTCGCGGGCTTGCCCCGCTCATTCAAGGCCACCATCGTAAGGTGCGCCGAGCCTACCTTGAGCGTCCTGCCTTCTTTCAATTTTTCCGTCTCTATCTCGACCTCCACATCCATCGAGCTCCTGCCGACGTAGCAGAGCCTGGCCTTTATATTGAGCATATCGCCTAAGTTGACAGGATGCTTAAAGAGTATGTGGTCCATCGAGGCCATGACAACGTTGCACCGGGCGTGTTTTGTGGCCGCGACGAACGCCGCCTCATCCGCCATCCGCAGGATGGTCCCGCCGTGGACGTTGCCGTAATGATTGGCGTGAACGGGCATCATCACTTCGGATAGAAGGGTCTGGGATTCAGCTACGGTCTTTGCCTGTTTCATTACAGCCTCGTCACGGTCTAGGCACCCTGCTGCAGGCACCCTGCTCTAGGCACCCTGCAGCAGGGTGCCTAGATGTTAGGTCTCCCGATGCCTGTAATTATATCATATCTTTACACGCGCGTCCAGCCACGCGGCCAGATCAGCCAGCACGCGGGCCTTCTCTGTCTCGTTCAAGACCTCGTGGTAGAGTCCCTCGTACAGCTTCAATGTCTTATCGCGTGAGCCGGCGCGCCTTGATAATTCCGCACTGCCTTCGACGTTTGCCAGGTGGTCATTTGAGCCCTGAAGTATCAATAGCGGCAGTGTTATCTCCTCCATCCTTCCACTGACGCGCTTCAATGCCCTGACTATTTCAGCGGCCTCCCGCGCGAACGTCCATCCTCTATAGACGAGCGGGTCGTCTTCGTATCGCCTGACGACTTCGGGATCGCGCGAAATAAACCGGCTGTCGAGCTTCTTCGCGACGGGGAACTTCGGGAAGACCGCTCCAAGGATAAGGGCCAATTTCTGATGAAATGGTGATATGTCGCTGGAAAATTTCAGGAGAGGGCCGCTCAAGATTAATCCTGCGATTTGAGGCCTTCGCTCTAAAACAAATAGAGTCGCGATCGTCCCGCCTAAGCTGTGGCCCAATATAAAAATAGGCCTTCCTTTGGCGCGCTCGCGCGCCCGGCTTAAGAACACCTCCGCGTCCTGCAGGTACTCATCGAACGAGCTGATAAAGGCCCTCTCACCTTCTGACTTCCCGTGCCCCCTCAAATCAAACGCGCACAGGCTGTACCCGCGCTGCGCCAGGTATTCACCCACATGGCCATAACGCCTTGAGTGTTCAGCGTAGCCGTGTATCAAGACAACGACCGCCTTTGTTTCTTTGGGCAGCCACAACTTCTCTGACAGCCTCAAGCCGTCGGTCGTCTGGAATGTCCCGCCATTATTATTATTCGGCATGCGCAATATTATACATAAAAAAAGCGGCAGCGGCTACTTATTTTTTAAAATCTGAACACCCCTATCAAGGATAGATGCATAAACCCCCGTGTTTCGACAAGATAGTTTTCTGGATTTTACAACAAGGCAGGAAACGAAGAATTATACGCGTTTTAAAGCTCTTTTGATATCGTCGTGAGTGCCCACGAGTAGAAATTGAACCAAATCATCTGTGAGCTTAAACATAATCCGTTCCTTTAGAGATGTGCCGGCTTCCCAGTAATCATTACGTAATCGCGTTAAGCGCATACCTTTCGATGGTTTCTTGCCAGTAGAAAGCACATCAAGAACCTCAAAGATAACCGTCTTGATCTCAACACGGTCATCTTCAGAAAGACCCTTGACCGATCTGTCGAATGATTTTTTTATTTCGTATCGCATAAATCCGCGATGCGCTTTTTTGCTTCTTCGACAGTATCGTAGACAATCCCTTTCCCCTTAGAGAGTTTTTCGATCTTCTTCCATTCTTCCTCGGTGTAAGGGTCCTGCGGCTGAACTTTCAGAGGGACCATTAATACTCCTCCGCGCGTGGGCTCAAACCCTATAACCGATCCTCTCTTTACATGCAATAATGACCTGATATCCTGCGGAATCGTCACCTGCCCGCGAGATGAAATAACGGCCATCCTAAAAACTGGATGTTCAGCAATGGCTTTTTTTGCGGTTTTCCTTTTTGCCGTTTTCATAGTGTATCCCTTTATACTTACTTTCTTACTTTCCGTATATAAGTATACACTATGATCGCCATTTGTCAATAGTTTTTTTTGCAGATTTCAGCATCCACAACGCAAGCAGCAAAGTAACCGCGAACCCAACCGCGCTGTACCACAGCGGCACAACGAAATTCCCCACAGTCACCTTTACCTTAAAGATCAGCCTCACCAGATGCATAACCGCCACCGCCAGAAAAACTACCCCTGCGATTGTTACCGCTATA
>JAHFGO010000002.1:5219-37532 GCA_023247385.1 Candidatus Omnitrophota bacterium
GTGTGAATTGCATAAATTTTCAAATATAATTCTTGTGGAACAAGGTATTTATTTTATTAAACAATAAACCCCATGGCCAGTAAAATATGGTGGCGAAAAGTATAATTACTAAAAAGGCGTATTCCCCCGCTAAAACCGCTGTAGCGAACATAATCGCGTATATGGATAGAATCAATAACGAGACTGGTAATACTGACTTAAAATAGTGGGTGTCATAACATTTATCATGCTTGATGGGTAGAACATGTTTATGCTTATCGCTTTTGTTTAATCCCAGCACATTTTCCACCGTAGAAAATTCTAAGCGCTCTAATAAAAGATTGATTTTTTTCTCTGCAGATCTAATATTACAGTAATGCATGAACTTGCGGTTAATAGGCAGCTCTATCTTTTCGTGTTCAGAATCAAATTCCCAGGGATGTAGATAAAATATTACAGGATGCCCTAGGCGATTAATCTTTCTGGTAATGCTAAGAATATAAAAATATGGGTTAATGCGCATAGGTAGCCCCCCGGAAAAAGGAAGTCTTTCCCAAAAGCAGCGAAACGTGCTTAGGGGGAACTCGATAATGCCGCCATATTTTGTTTTTGTCTCGTGCGGATATAAACCAAAATACCTTCCGCCTAAGTGGGTCAGGGGAACAGCGCTTGCATCATATGCAAACCCGTGTTTTTTTAATATTTCCAGCGCCCAAAGGTTGCTTTTCTTCAGAGACCACTCCGGCGCTCTATATCCTAATATTTTCATGCCTGCCGCTTTTTCGATGGCGGCCTTCGAACGAACTAAGTCTCTTTCAAATTCCTCAGGACCCATATCAAATATCCTGCGATGGGCAAAGCCATGCGAGGCCAACTCATGCCCGGCATCGGCTATTTTTTTAATAAGCCTCGGTGCATTTTCCGCGATTATTCCTACAGTAAAAAAGGTGGCATGAACGTTATGTTGTTCAAAAAGACGCAGGAGCTTTTCTACGTTATTCTCCAGGCGAACGCTATATCTTCGCCATTTACTTTGCACAGAAGCATCATCAATGCCACAAATATGATACCAGTCTTCTAAATCTACAGAGATTGCGTTAAACACGTATTATCTCATCCTATTTGTTGCTTTTCCTTATAGCAGGGAAAAGAAAGCGCAAAAGATACAAACATACTCCAAGCGAGACTACGAAACCTATCTTCCAGGAAACAGACCAATTGAATGCAAGATTCCCAAGTGAAGCATAAAAAACACATGCTGGGAGGCACCCTAACAGCGTGCCGTAAAAGTAGTGCGTGAATTTAATAGGAGTAAAAGCCAAGCCGCAATTTTGTAAATCGAACGCTACGTTGGGGATAAGCCTCACTAAAAATACTGTAAGAAACCCATGTCTTACCACAACATGGCTCACCATCCGTGTCTTCTCTTTCAAGAATTTCTTTGCCTTTTCTCCTACAAAGTAACGAACGAGCAAAAATTCACAAACACTTGAACACATTGTCCCTATCAACACGTATACCGCACCCCACGTACTGCCAAATAATATTCCTCCCAGTATTGCAAAAGGTACTGCTGGAAAAAGCACTAAAGGTCGTAGGACATATCCAAGAAGATACGCCAATGGCGCCCACACTCCTATCTTATCTACCCAGTGTTTTATTATTTCTGCTTTCTCGCTGAGATTTAAGAATATGAATCCATGCCAATGTACTAGCATAAGAACAACACCGCACGTAGCAATACCTATCCCAACCCACATCCACCATCGCATGCGCATAATCAGTCCTTGTCCACAGAATAACGCGAAAATAGTGCGCAGGCATTTGCGCCAGCTAAAGCTGTACACATCACAAACATACGATCGACCTGTCTTTTGAGATTGCTAAATACTTCAAAAGAGGAAAGGTTCTCTGAAGAATATACCCCGAGTACGCCTAAAATAAGCTGAAACGCTTCGGCTGCGCTAAATCCATATCCAAAACTGTTGCTGCAGTCAAGTACGACACGCTGCGGATGTTTAAAGGCCTGCAAACACATGTCCCCTCTCTGAAGGCTGTCTTCTTCATCATAGGATGAGCTCAGTAAACAATCGTGTTCTTTTAGCCCATCGCCTATCTGGCATAGCAATTCATGTAAAGGAGAAAGATCATAGCGCTTTGCGATATCATATGAGGCAGTGATAGTGTTAACTCCTTTCAGTTGAGCATAAACCCTTACTTTTCTTTGTATCGCGCACTCCAACGACTCTATTACTAAAAATCCACTTCCTCCAAAACTCCTGGCGATTAGCGCTGAATTACGCAAACACGCACCATAAGCTTTTACCAAAAAGTCATGATTAACATCCGCTCCTCCAACTAAGCAAACATCAACAATCCCCTCTTCAATAAGTTCTGCACCGAGTCGAAGTGCCTGCATAACCGCGCAATATCCAGATAGTGTCGTTGTATAACCACGGATACCCAGTACAGCAGAAATATGGCTCACGGCTGCATTTGGCACCGAGTCGCTGAAAAGGAGCGGGCTAGAGAGTTTGGGATCACCTAGAACCAAAGAAGCGTGATACTCAATACTATAATGCAGCGGCCCGTGCACAGTCCCAAACACAATGCCAACTTTTCTGCTGTCTTCGCTGGACAGTGCAGACAACCCAGCGTCTTCTAACGCAAATTTAGCGGCAACCAACGCACAACGTGAAACATGGTCTGCGCGCCGAACCAACGAGGTATCGATATGGGCATCGAAATCAATTTTCTCGAGAGGGGTCTGGGGAATAGGCTCTGAAAGGAAACGAGTAAAATTCTCCTTTCCCGCTACCCAATCATTTAAGAATCCAACACCAGTTACTACAGTACGTTTTTCCATAACCTTATATTCTAATCACTCAAATTTTCTAAAAAGCATGGCTGAATTTGACCCTCCAAAACCAAAAGAATTGGAAAGGACAACCTTTATGTCTTGCTTTTTACTACCTCCGGTGACTATATTAAGATCACATTCCGGATCCGGAGTTTCAAGATTTAAATTTTCTGGAATTATATTTTTCTGCAGCGAAATTACAGAAAAAATTGACTCCGTAGCCCCGGCGGCTCCTAAAAGATGACCGGTAAATGGTTTAGTGGAACTCACGGGGACTTTTCGCGCATATGCTCCGAGCGCCAGATAAAGCGCTTTTGCCTCCATAATATCGTTCGATGGAGTACCTGTCCCATGAGCATTTACATAATCTATTGCTTCAGGCATAATAAGCGCCTCCTCTGTGGCTGCGCATATTGCGCGGGCAGCCCCTTGCGCTTTCGGGTCTGGTTTCGTGATATGATAGGCATCTGAGGTTTGGCCATAACCAATAATCTCGGCATAAACTACAGCCCGTCTTTTTATGGCGTGCTCCAGTTCTTCAATCACTACTATTCCTGCTCCTTCACCAAGTATTAGCCCGCTTCTGTTTTTATCAAAAGGACGACATTTATCCGATGTTACTAACTGCAAGGCATTAAATCCTGCATGAGTAAAATCTGACATTTCATCATAACCGCCTGCAATAGCAAAGGCGGTTTTGCCGAGACGCACGTGTTCATATGCGCATCCTATTGCGCTTAACCCTGAGGCACATGCGTTATTAAGCACTATGACCTCTCCAACAATTCCCAGTATTGACGCTATATGAAAAGGTTGACGACAAAGAGCATCTCCCAGAAGCGGGGCATACTTGCGCGTGTCTTCTTGTAAAAGTATTGCGCGATGATAACGCTGCCCTGCCAGCATCCCCCCAAGAGTAGTCCCCACAATCAACGGTGCTTTTATATACTGTTTTTCAGAAGTTGCAAGTTTTGCGCTTTCTAACGCCTCAGTGCATGCGCGCAAGAGTAGTTTGGAAGAGCGGCCGAGCGGAAATCGCGGATTTTCATCAAGGCCACATTCAAGTATCTTTGGATCAACTTCACCGCCTTGGCTCGTTCTATGTTTTGAGGCATCAAATGAAGTAATCGTATCTATTGCTGACCTGCTTTCTTTCAGGGCCAAAGCTGTCGCATCAACACCGGCGCCTAGAGAAGTCACGATCCCCATGCCTGTAATTACTACTCGTTTTTTCATGTCGGTATTTATTTATTCCATATTGCGGAGAAATTGAACCATTGGCTTGGATATAAGCGTATGTACTGCTCAAAAATGTGCGCTATCTTAGCTGTATTGACGCGGATATCCTCATCCCTATCTTCACCCCACTCCATAGATATGGGAGAACCTAAAACTGTTCTGTATTTTTTATCCGGCTCTAAGACTGTAAAGGCCGGAAGCAATGAAGCACCGGTAGTCCTTGCCAACAACACAGGTCCTTGCGGAAAATATGTTTTTTCCCCAAAAAAATCAACAAGCACACCATTCTCCTTCTCGTATCGGTCAACAAGCATTGCGACAAGCTCGTTCCGCTTGAGCGCATTGACAATATCAATAAAAAAGAAGGGGTCATCTTCGATAGTGATCGTTTTCATATTATGCAGAGCCCTTACCTTTGTACGCGCTTGCGCAATCGCCTCAACCCCGTCTTTTGCAGTAATAATGTTGAAGGGGATTCCTGAGTTCGTAAAAACAAGCCCTCCCAGTTCCCAATTTCCCAGATGGGCAGCCAAAATAATGATGCCCTTGCCCCTTGCATGCGTTTTTTTAAAAATGTCTTCTCCTTCGATCTTGCCAAAAAACAAGACTGCCTTAGATGTACCTAAAGAGCTAAGCTTAGCCCAATCCGCTAAATATGTTCCGTAATTGATAAAAAGCTCTTTCGAGGTCTTATGTAATTGCGCTGGGTTATCGCCGATAACGCGTAAAAGATTGCTCTCAACCTGGCCTCTTGCATTTTTATCAATAAAATACCAGATTCCCGCACTAATTCTGGCAGCTAACCGCATAATACAAAGAGGCAACAGCTTCGCTATTACAAGTGATATCCTGTAACTCCAAGCGTAATTAAATATATTCTTCTTTGGCGAACGTTTTGTTTGCATCATGAGCGGTATTTTTTCATTTCATCGCTAGTGAGGTAGTCAAGCAAAGCCAGCGATAACCCTAAAAAAGGCAATGGGTCGGATAGCGACCATACGGCATGACAATTGTTTTTTTCAAATAATTTAAAGACATCAAGATCAAATTTCCTTTGGGCGGTTAAATTTGCGAGAAAATTCATAAAATCACCCTGCATAAACCAGCGAAACTTCACACCTGCCTGATATTCAAAATGAGGCGCGATATCACCATGTACGGCAAGTTGATACAGTAGATAAGGAATGTTAATTCCGGAAGAAATCGCTAGCTGTAATGACCCCCATAATCGCGGGTTCACTTCCATTAACTTTGGGGAGCCATTTCTTTGATCGATCTTAAACTCAATATTTGCGCTCCCGTACCATCCGATAGAGGTAAGCAACGTTTCTGCTATTTCTATGAGTCGAGGAAATTTTACCGACACCGCATAAGTACTCGCCCCGCCTGTGACAGGGTACTGACGCAGTTTTTTGTGCACAAAGGCGCTCCGCATCTGATTGCGCGCATTAAAAAGGACTGATACGCCATAATAGTCATTACCAGGAATATATTCCTGCATTAGAAACGTTCCGTATTTCTTACGCATGCTATCGCAGTGCGCATCAGACGTATCTTTGGTAAGCACATAGCGAATTCCATGGCCGCCAGTGCCAATAACAGGCTTCAACACCAAAGGAATTGACAACTCCTGCATACCCCTTTGGGCATCGTCAAGCGTATTAATCATCAATGTCTTTGGACAGGGTATTCCAAGTTTCTGGGCATGAGTGAGAAGGCTAAATTTATTGCGCGTAAAAGCGAGTGTTTCGTATTGAGTGAGCGGTATACGAATATATGATGAAAACTCTGAAGTGTGCTGCGCTACCAATAAGCTCGTTTCTTCTTCCGGAGTAATAAGAACATCGTATTTATTGGATTTAACGGTAAGTTTAAGCCAAATCAGGAAACCATCCGAATTTTTCTCGGGAGAGGGATAAATATATCTATGGCTAACATATCGAGAGAGCAGGGCCGGAGCCATCCAAGTGCGTTCCCCCACGGCAACTTTAACTCCAGAATGAGATAATGCCCTTACGGCTGCGAGAGATTTGCGCCAAATACCATCGGTGACAAGCACGCTTTTATTACGCATCCCTGTATCTCATTTTTCTCGCTATAGTAGTTTTACTTACACCGGGAACCAATAACCGCTTGCCGCTTATAGCGTATAAGGCATCCGCCAGTAATCCTGAACTATAAGAGACAATCCGTTTGCTAAGTACGTGGGGCCTTGTCGCGCCTCCAGGAAAGGTCTGGATTTCGTTAAATCCAGTTTTTTCTAAGGCCAGGGCGATGGTACGAGGAGAAAAATCGCTTACATGGGAAGGAGTGTCATACAGTCTATTGGGAATTCCGAGTATTTTTAGAACTTTTACAAGTGGAGTCGTGTGGGGTGCTCTTATCAACAACAAGCCGCCCGGTTTTAGGGTGCGATTAATTTCGTTAAGGTACCGCAGCGGCTCCGGTAAATGCTCAAGCACATAAAAAAGCGTAATAACATCAAACATCTCATCTTTATATGCTCGAGCAAAGAGATTTCTTGAGTCAACTTCAAGCGATTTTGATACTGCATAGGCTCGCGCATGCGCGCACGGCTCCACTCCATAGACCCGCCATCCCCTTTGACGCGCCAGCTCCATAAAAAATCCGTAGCCGCAGCCAATATCCAGCAATGTGCCTCTATTAAGACCATACCTCGCTTCAATGGCATCTAAAGATCTTCGAAAAACATCCGACATCATCGTACGCCATTGCTCGATACGATTTTTGTCTGCGGGAAGATACTTCTGATAGTGAAGATAGAGAAACTTCTCATCAGGAAGCGGGGTGACGTATACAAATGAGCAGGTCTTGCATTGTACTACGTCCCACGCATCCTCTTTTTTGATGAAACAAACATCTTCCCCGCCACAGATATGACAACGCAATGGTTATTACTCGATTTCATAAACACGCTAAACTATTGTTACTTTTCAAATCCACCTGTTTTGACAACAATTCCATTCGCGAAGGTTACCATCACATCATGCCCGCGCGAATTGTTCATGTAATACCATTTATCGCTTTGCATAATTTCGGCAAAGGATTTTCTTTCAGACGTCTTCCCCCACGCGATATAGGCAGGGCACCCTTTCGATACATATACTTCTTCTTTGGTCATACCAGCTACTACCCCGCCATTCTCAACTTGTTCTTTTTTATCGGGAGAAAGCTTCTCTAACCCAATCTCCTTTTTGTCCTTTACGAAAAACTTATCCCACTTATTAGAATCAGCCGCTATCCTATATGTTTTTTTGGTATCGATTCTGATGAACCCAATGCTTCCACCCGTGCTTTTCTCAATCTTCACTTCGGTACCTACCGGAATTAAATTTTTGAAAATCCTCATGTTGTGCCAGAATACTGTATTTCCGTCCGCGCGTAAATTGGAGCGGGCATAAGCCGTCTCCCCTTTTTCCAGTATAGCCGCATATGTGCTGCCTATAAAACTTAAACAGCAAATAACCACTAAAAACATCAACGCCAGCTTCTTCATACAGCTCCCCCTTTCTGTTTTGTTAATACCAATTCTCCTTCTGCTACAATCCTACCATTTACTTTACAAACTACCTCTGTTTTAAAAAAGGGTTCGAAATATTGTGCGACCCTTGCTTTGATGGTCAGGGTGTCTCCCGGCAATACGGCATATTTAAATTTAACGTCAGAAATGCGAGAGAGAAAATACCCCCCAGGGTGCTTCAAAGAGATATTCTTTTGTTCGTTCAAGTGTAAGGCGCACGCAATCCCGCTTGTCTGAGCCATGCTCTCAACAATCAAGACTCCCGGCATAAGCGGCTCATCAGGAAAATGCCCTTTGAAATACTCCTCATCTTTTTTTATATATTTTGAGGCTACGATACACCCAGGCTCAACCGATACTACTTTATCGATAAAAATAAACGGCTCACGATGAGGGAGCAACTCTCGGATATCTTTATTGAGGAGACTTTCCACTATTATTATCCTCTATAAATTTAACTATGGTTTCAACCGAAACTAAAACTTTTCTGCCCACATCGGCATCAGGGATCCTTGCTCCGAATTCCTTTTCGAGCGCAACCACCAATTCAAGGGCATCTAAAGAATCAAGCCCTACCCCTCCGGCCCCAAATAAAGGCTGCGTATTTTTAATGCTTTCTGGAGGAATCTTCAGCCTTACTACCTTGACAATCATTTTTTTCACACGATCATAGAAATCGATTTCGTTCCCTTGTTCCATTTTAACAAAGCCCTCCTTTAATCTTTATCTCCAAATACCTTCTGTTCTAGTAACCTGCTTTGTGGAGGGGTTGAATTCAACGCCAATATTTTTTCCAAAACGGCTTCTCTTATATACCCATAGATTGGAGGCCATAATATTATCATAAGTCTTATTGTCGGTATTCCCATCGATCACCCAAGCTGGAGGCCCCATCGCTATATATACCTCTTCCTTTGTCATTCCGACTCTCGCCACTGCGTTGTTAATATTGTCCTGGATATCTTTGGAAAATCTATTAATATTAACAGGGCCCTTAACAACAAATTTCTCCATAAATTTTTCGGCATTTGCTCCGACATCTAAGGTATATGTCGCTCCAGTATCAACATCTGTAAGACTGGCTGATTTACCCTTAGGCTTAACTTTGAATTTTGTACCAACTATCAAATATTCCGGAGAGGCCTGCCAATTAACCCAAGTTATATGATTAGCTTTAATAACTTTAAGATTGCATCTGGCGTAATAAATATTATCCTCTTCTGCCCTGGCATCGCTGAGCAATACCCCTAATATCAACCCCCCGGCCAACAAACAAGACACATTTTTCATAGCATTATCCCCCAGCAATGTCCTTAGCAACCTTACACGCTGAAAGCATTGAAGGCATCACCCCTCCCCCGTATCCCGCCCAATGTCCTACCACATGAAAATTGCCCGCTATGTTCCGCATGAAAGGCAGATTTTCCAAAAAACCCGCTTCTTGCTCCCAGCCGTATGCAGCTCCAAAGGTATTACCCGTATAACGTTGCAGCGTGCACGGGCCAGCGATGCTTTGGTATACAATTCGATTGGCAATCCCTGGTACAATTTTACTCAATTCAGCTACCAGTCTTTTACCAATATCATCCTTGGATATCGCTGTAGAGTGTTTATTGTAGCACATCGGCCAATGGATTACAATACTGCCGCATTCTTTAGGGGCTACCGATGAATCCAGCGCAGAAGGAAAACTCAAGCCAAAAGAGGCGTGTGCATTCTTGTTTAGCATTCCATCGAGATCGTAGGAATTAAAATACCCCAGGTCCGGCGGCAGGCCGTAGCTGCGTAAATTATCATTAACCCCTATATAAACCATAACGAACGATCCCGAAACCTTCATCTTCTTTATTTTATTAACCTTCTCCTTATCTACTGCGCAACCTTCCATTAATCTAATAACGGTCTTGATATCCATATTTGAAATGATATGCGCGGCCTTCACTTTACGGCCGCCTTTTGTAACAATGCCTGTTGTGTTTGTTTCGTCATAGAGAATGCGGGTAACTTCTTCGGTAAAGAAAACCTCACCTCCGCGATTCCTTAACGCGCCTACAAGCGCATTACTCAATCCCTGAATGCCGCCACGGATCCGAAATGCCCCTCCCCTCACATAGTGTATCAGAATATTTGAAAGAGCAATCGCTGATGCCTCCCGCGCGGGCAATCCCAAAAAGGTACAATATGTAGAAAGCACTGATTTAAGCTTCTCGTCAGAAATAAAAGAGGACAGCAGGTCGTAAAACGATATCTCCATGAAATCATATAGCAGGCTCCCATCGCCCGTACCACACATCGTCTGAAGCGATGACATATATATTTTTTCCATCGCGGAAAAAGATCTATCGATCCCTTCCTGCTCTGCTGGAAATATCATTTTTAAGGTGTCTTTATACTGGGTGACATCGGCAGGAATATCGACAGCCATATCGGGGAATATATTGCGGCGCAAAGGATTTAATTCAATAAAATCAAGTTCATCCCATATCCCAAGTTTTTCTTCTATTATATGACGCAACGGCTCATCCTTACGCAGCCCTCCAATCGAATCAACACACGCATCAAATGTATATCCATCAACCGAAAATGAAGAACAGTAGCCTCCCGGCCGTTTTTCTTTCTCAAACACAGCAACGCGCGCCCCTTTTTTTGCTAAAAGGAGGGCGCACGTTAATCCCCCAATTCCTCCGCCGATAATCACCGCGTCATACTTATTCATGATTCTAAATCATATGTGTCCAAAATAGGCAATGTTTCCTTAACGAGAATATGATTTTGAGATTCGATTCCAAAATACCCCCTCACCCTACCCTCTCCCCCTTTAGGGGGAGAGGAAAAAGGTGAGGGGGAAGAGCTTATTTTGGACAGCAATGATTCTAAATACCTAATCCTCCGTCGATTAAAAGCGTCTGGCCAGCGATATAATCTGAGTGATTAGAAGCGAGGAATAGTACTGCCCCAACAATATCACCTACCGTGCCAATTCTACCCAGAGGAATTCCCTGTATTAATTCTTTAAGCGCTTCTTTGTCCATATCTTTAAGGATATCCGTCTCTATCAAGCCGGGGGCAACAGCATTAACCTGGATGCCAAACCTACCTAATTCACGGGCAACGGCGCGGGTAAAGCTTATAACGCCTCCCTTGGAAGCAGCATAATTCGCCTGGCCTGCGAGCCCTTTAAACGCACTTAATGAAGACATGTTAATGATCTTGCCTTCGTGCTGCCGCATCATAATCCGCGATACCCATTTGGTGACATAATAAACGCTTTTTAGATTTGTATCTATGACTTCCACCCAATCCTCATCACTCATTAAGGCAAGAAAAGAATCTCGTTTTAACCCGGCGTTATTTATTAAGATATCGATGCGTTCGTAGCGTTTGACTACCTCATCGACCATCCGCTCTACCTCTTTACCATTTGTCACATCCGCGCGCAATGCCTCAATAGCGCAGTGTTTATTTTGCAGCGACTCCACCAGTGATGTTATTTCCTTCTCGCTTTTATGATAGTTAGCAATTACGCGCGCGCCGCATAGACTCAAGGACTCGGCAATCGCTCTGCCTATCCCGCGGCTTGCTCCAGTAACAAGCGCTACCTTATTTTTAAAATACGCCTCTTCCACATTCGCCTCCCAAAGGCCTGAAAACAACTCATCCCAAATATCCCCATAACGGCCCTTCACGATAAGTTTCTCGTAAAATTGAGTACATTGCTTCCGAGCTTCTAATCCCCAATCCCGGAACAACGCAATGGAAGTTAGCCAGGGCAAACTCTTTAACTTTTACCATCAATTCATCAGTAGATATTTCAGAAGATAAATAAAAACGCGGAAACAAAAGACTCGCGCGTGCCGTGATAACTCCTTCGCGGATACTTATTTTCTCCAATTCCGTTCCAGGATAAATACGAATTCCTAGCATGGCGATAATGGCATCGCCTTCAAGCTTACGAATTGCCTCAATCCCTTCCTTTAATGAAGCGTGGTTTTCGCCTGGCGCGCCAAAAATGATATAATGCGCGCATTTGATGCCAATCTCATTACACAATCGACTTGCTCGCAGCACCTCTTTTATCGTAAATGGCTTACGCAGCTTTGCCAATACCCTATCGGATAATGCGTCAGAACCAAACTCGACGTGCGTGCATCCTGCCTTTTTCATGAGCTTAAGAAGTTTCTTAGAAATACCATGCGGGGAAGCGAAGCAGCTCCAATGCATCTTTACATTCTTCTTCAATAGCGCCTCGCATACCGCTGCTGCATGTTCGGGAGGATATGTAAATACGTCATCCACGAAAAAGATATGGGGTACTGCATATTTTTTCTGCAGGAGACGCATCTCTTCGGCTATTATTTCTGGCGCCCTAAGCCGATAACTCCTGCCTTCGATCAAAGGATAGGTGCAATACGCACATTTAAAACCGCATCCCCGCTTAGTCTGCACATTCGCCATTCCGGCGAATTTTACATACATGCGATTATCAACAAGACTGTAATCCAACACGGAATCGATCGAATGGTTCAAAGACCTCGCTCGGTTGCCGCGGATCCTGCCCTCCTGTTTCCAGAGAAGGTTGTCGATCGTTTTATAGTTCTTTTCGTCTCTACTAAAACGCGTCAGGAGTTCGGCCAGCGCATCCTCCCCCTCGCCTACGATTCCCCATTTACAGTTCAGGAATGATAATATTTCTTTAGGGAAAAGAGAGAATGCCGACCCGCCCAAAACGAGAGGCGCACGCGTATAAAGTTTGATAGCCTTTATGACCTCTTTCACGGCAGGTAAATAAGAAACGCTTTGAGGAAAGGTGAGATTGTCAATGTTGCGCAGTGATATGCCAACAAAATCTGGGGCTATCCGTTCTATAGATCTTTTGATATCGTCATGCGCATCCGCGCTGAAACAGAGATCGAGTATTGAAACACTAAACCCAGCCCTCCTAAGCGCATGCGCAATGTATAAAAGACCGAGGGGTGCTACGGGATATGGGACCTTCTCCTGATTTGCTGAAACCAGCAATACTTTTTTCATAATCTAGTTAAGGTTTTTGAGCAACCGACTGACGGAAATGTGAAAACCGATATTCATAGGCCAGGAGAAAAGAGGGTATGCCTTTGACCTATGAAGCCTCTTAAATATAGAATAACTTGAGTACGATTTCTTCAGCGCCCACCGGTAACCCTTGCTTAATGTCTCGGCGCTCATTCTCCTGGGATGAAAAACCACATGTGATGTGTCGTAGTTACTCCAGTCGTGATCGAATATCCTGCCTTCTTTATTCAAGTCATCGAAAACCCTCGTCCCTGGATAAGGAGTCATGATGCCTAAATAAACGGCCTCGAGCCCAGATTGCTTGAGAAACTGCCAGTATGTTTCGAATACCGTTTCGTCATCCTGGTCAAACCCAAATATAAAAGACCCCATAATCCCTATCCCATAGCTCTGAATCGTACGGATTGCGGCGAGATATTCTTTGGTTACATTTGGCTTCTTCCCTACATCTTTAAGCACCTCGTCGGAAAGCGATTCAAAGCCTATCAGAAAGCCCATACACCCGCTTTCTTTCGCAAGGGCTAAAAGCTCTTCATCTTTAGCCAAATCCATAGAAGTCTGGCCCAGCCAATTAAGTTTATAAGGTTTGATTCTTTCAAATAACTCCCGCGCATGATTCCGATCGCCGATAATATTATCATCTACAAAGAAGACCACATTTTTTATACTGAATCTTGTTGTAGTAGGTTTAAACATTGCGATTTCTTTTACGACTTCATCTACCGGACGCACCCGGTACTTTCCTCCGAAAAATCTGGTTACAGAACAAAAATGGCAGCCAAAAGGGCATCCGCGCGTAGTTTCCACAAACTCAACAGGCACATATTTATCCTTGTTGAGCAAATTCCGTTTCATGGGGATAAAGGAGCTCGGGTTGACATGTGCTTCCGCCTTATACACCTTCTTCAGCGCGCCTCGCTTAAAATCATCGATGAGCTGGTGCCAAACTTGTTCCGCTTCTCCTATAACGATGGTATCGGCATGATGGATCGCCTCGTCCGGACACGCGCTCACATGCATCCCCCCCATCACCACGGTTACGCCTCGCCTGCGAAACTCTTCCGCAATTTCATATGCCCGCGGCGCCAAAGGAGTCATGATCGTAATCCCAACCAGATCATACGGAGCATCGAAATTAATTTGTTCGACCCGCTCATCAATGATAGTCACTTCGACATCGGGAGGAGCATGGGTGGAAAGGATGGGGAGGCTCAGGAAAGGGAGATTAAAAGCGAATCCTTCCCCTAAAAATTTACTTTTTGCAATTGGCGCTACAAGTAAAAGCCTCATCTTTTATCCTCCAGCACGTGGGGTCGCTTGCCAAATAGTCGCCTGTCATGTTATAGGCGTTACCGCGGCACCCGTAGCAGTTTTCGTGATGACCGCATGTTTTGCATGGGCCTTTTATGGTGGTACGAATTTGCGATAATTCATGCATTACCTTACTGTTTCGTAGTATTGAGGACAATTTCGCGGTTCGAATATTGCCAAGCTGTATGTCAATGCCAACACAAGGCTGAATAAATCCCTGTGAATTTAAAGTACAACTGTATAGATGTCTCTTGCAAAAAAATCCAGCAATAGGAGGACATGCATCCCATGTAAACTCAAATTCATTTTTATCGATTTGTACAAGGTTTTCGAATAAGCGTTGAATCGTTTCTTTGTCGGGGAAAATGTCGTTGTGCTCAATTGCCGATCCCTTACGCGTTATGCACTCTACATACGGAAGTATATTATTGTTACGCGCCCATCGCCATATTGTAGGAATTTCTTTTATGGTATAAGTAGTCACAATCGTTTCTATTCCTAGATTATGCTTTTTATCCGGATAGCCTGCTTTGCGAAGATAGGCGAAGCCCCGCATCATTGAAGCATATGCGCCATCACAACCGGTAAGCTGATCGAACGACTTTTCTTTCATGCTGGAATATTTTATAACCGGGACAACTTCATTATCAAATAGAAATTTTGCCATTTCAGCATTAATTAGTGTGCCGTTTGTAAACAGCACGTGTTCCATGCCTAGCTTATGCACATAGTGAATGATATCTCGCAGTTTAACATCTAGTAGAGGTTCACCGGCTCCGACATAAATAATCTTACGCGCGCCTAATGCCTTAGCCTGACTTACGGCATCGAAAATTTCTTCTTGCTCTAGCTCATTTTCTCTAAAAAGATTTTTACCCGCGTAGCAGTACACGCAACGCAGGTTGCACCGACTTGACAACTCAATTTCCATAGACAGAAGTTGATTATTCTTTGATGCAAAAGCTATTTCTTCATCGCTGAATCCTAAGACTCTCTGCATTTTACGTATCATTGCAGCCCCTTATTTATTTTGTTGTTGCGTTCCTGTGATCGATAAAGGTTTTCGGTTTTCTATTTTTTCCATTATCGCTTTGCAGTGAATATACTTCTCCAATTGAAGCGAATTTCAATATTGGAACTACGCGTGCTCTCGCTGCAATTTGTGCAGAGAGCAAACGCTTAAATGACTCGCTCCTTTTTTTTGAGCCTACTTTTATTACTACTTTGTCAGAAAGATCATCACCTGTAAATGCTTCGATTACATAATTATACACACCATCGATACTCGCTATCGCATTCTCAATCGCCTTCGGATACACCTTTGTGCCCCTATACTTTAGCATATGGGCCTTTCTTCCCATGATTGGTCCAATACGCGAAGAGTTTCGTCCGCATGCGCAAGGCTTGGTGATTTTAAAGGTAATGTCGCCCGTGCAATAACGTAAAAGAGGCATACCTCGCGTTTGAAGGGTAGTAAGCACAAGCTCACCCATTGCTCCATCAGGAACTACATTTCCATTTTCGTCAATAATCTCAGTAATAATCAAATCTGAATGCTCGTGCCCGCCATGTTTAAACTTGCATTCGCAATAAGAGATAGCCGCTTCGCTATTGCCGAATGTAGAATAAAGGTCTAACGGCCATGTTTTCTGCAATAATTCGCCGATACCACTTAAACGAAAATCTTGATCTCTAATGCTGTCCCCTACCAATAACGCCTTTTTAACTGATAACGACAAGGGGTTGCCCCCTCCCTCCATTATCTCTTTTCCTAATTGCAGCAAAAATGACGGTACAGTCATGATACCGGTGGGCTTAAGTTTTTGCAAAAGAAGTATCTGCCTTTTTATGTTATGCATACCCGCGCGATATACGCCTGCCCCTAGTTCTATAATGCCTAGATAATATGCGATGCCAGCCATAAAAAGATTATCCACAGTCACTGCTAAATGAAATATATCGTTCGCAGTAGCGCCTGCGCATGAAAAGCTATAGACTTCGTTAAGCGCCAAACGCTGCAGATCGTGTTTGGTTAAAACGATAAATACGGGCTCACCTGTCGTTCCGGTTGTAGCGACAATATCTGCAATTTCTCTTTTATCAACACAATAAAAACTATTATTATATTTTTGCAATTGCTCCTTTTTTGTAAGAGGCAATGTTGCAAGACTCTGCATTGATTTTATATCGGAATATTTTATTTTGGTTTTCCGAAGCACGTTTTTATAAAATGGGGAATTTTTACTTGCATAACACACCATCTCTCGTAAAAGGCGGACTTGCTCCCTCTCGATTGTGCTTTTGGATTTAAATTCAAGAGCCTTTTTTAACACAACATCGTCCTTGTATAGTGAATCATGCTTTATTTTCGTTTCCGCGTAAACGCGGGGGACTCAACAAGCATCTTAACGGCACTGCCGTTACTACCTATATTTGAATACAAAATACTTTCTTGCGTTCGACCAAAAGGACACCATTTAGTATTTTTAGGTAAATTAAAAAGATCGGCGCTTAGCGCCACACCTAGCACACCTGCCGCATCAAAAACATTACCTATCACATCGCTCAAGAAAAAAAATTTATCCTGTTCTTTGGTTATTTCAGATTTGTTTTTATTATAGCTAAAGACGTTATCTCCCAAATTATTTCCCAAATAGACTATTTCTGGGATATCCTGATGAAAGCACCCAGGCGCTTCATCATTAACGCCTGACACAGATTTTTTATGCATAATTTTTTCTATCTGTTCTTGTGTGAAGATAGTTCTCTGCTGGTCTTTTAAAATAGCGATAGGTCTTCTGTTAGCAAGCGTCGCATTCTTCATTTTCTCCAACACAAGCATTCCTGCAGATTCGTATCCAAAACCAGAGGCGTAAAATTCATCGCTTAAATTGTTGTCTATAATACTAACGCCCCCTACAAAAGCCATATCGCACTCAT
Organism: Candidatus Omnitrophota bacterium; assembly: GCA_023247385.1. GTDB lineage: Bacteria > Omnitrophota > Gorgyraeia > 2-01-FULL-45-10 > 2-01-FULL-45-10 > JAHFGO01. The sequence continues at coordinate 22,142 of JAHFGO010000002.1, forward strand.
CTGCAACAAGCGCGTCGCACGCCGCAAGTATCGCCTCAGCAGAAGAAGTACTCCCGCCCACAAAAGTAAGGTTGGGCCCTTTAGCGTCTATTTGAATTGCCAACCACGACGCAAGTGAATTCGCGTTGGTAAATGGGAACAATGTTGAGCTTGTTAAAGCAGGGCCGCTTTTTTTATAGAGACGAAAGAATTCGGTTTTGAATTCTTCGATTCCATAGCTATTTCCCAAAAAAATGCCTGTTCGCTCTGGTGATGGCAATCCCATTTTTAATCCCGCTGCGTGTGATGCTTTTAAAAATGCTGTCAATAATAGCTTCTGAATCCGGTATAGTTCACGCGGCCCGGTATTTAGGGAAGCGATTTCTTTTTCGTACATCTGGAGATCGATTTGCTGTGTTATTTTTTTCCCCAATACAATATTCTCACACAATGCAAACGCAGTCTCGCCTGCGCTGCTTAAGACACACTCCCCAGTAATAGCAATCTCCGTTTCCATCTCTTTTAAGATTATGCCTTCCTGAACACCAACGCGGTATTTTGCCCGCCAAAACCCGCTGACAATGACATGCATGTTTTAATGTTTTTTTTGACCGCGTCATTCACCACATACTGCAAATCGCACTCCGGGTCAGGCTCTTCAAAATTTATGGTAGGAGGAATCATGCTATGCTCCATGGCTTTTACGCAGCTAATTGCCTCTATGGCGGAAGCTGCGCCAAGCATATGGCCTATCATAGATTTCATAGAGCTGATTTTAATTGCGTAGGCCTTTTCTCCAAACACACGTTTTATAGCCCTGGTCTCCATGCCATCATTGTATTGGGTGCCTGTGCCATGCGCGCAAATATAATCAACGGCATCAATCGTTCCTTCTATATTAGATAAGGCATTGTTCATTGCCCGTGAGAGCCCCTCCCCATCCTTGTGAGGTCTTACCATGTGGAAGGCATCCGCGGAGGACCCAGCAGACGCTAATGTACAATATATCTTGGCGCCGCGTTTATACGCGTGGTTCTTCTCTTCTAAAACCATTACGCCGGCCCCCTCGCTTAATGCAAGGCCCGTGCGTCTCTTATCAAACGGACGCACTTTTCCGTCAGTGGTAAGGGCGTTTAATGCGCTAAAACCTCGAAACACAAATTCACTTAATATGTCGGCGCCTCCGGCAAGCATCATGGCTGCCCTATTATTCCTGATTTGCGCGGTTGCGCTGCGAATCGCATCCGCACCGGAACAACATGCGGTAGTAATCGAAATGACTGGCCCACGCAAGGAAAATCTTTTCTTAATAGAATCGGCAATAGCATGCAGGCAATGTTGTCTTAAAAGACCTGGATCTCCTTTTTTAGATAGAAAAAATTTTTCATTCATATATCGCTCGCCTGATTCAATGCCTGCTAGTATAGTTCCTACGGCAACACCCATCGATTGCAATAATGGCTGCTCAGCCCTTGCATCTTGTAATGCATGCTGACAGGCTAACGCAAAAAGTCTGGCGCATCGGTCATATTCTTTCTTCCAACAATCTTCCAAAAACGATTCAAAACCAACGATCTCCCCGCCAACATTACATTTATGCCCTCGCACATCGAATCCATGAATAGGCTTAATGGCATTAACACCATTGCATAACTTATCCCAAAAATCCTGCGTGCCCTTTCCGCACTCCAAAGGCGTCACTACGCCAACCCCTGTAACCACTATTTCTTTCGTAGATAAATCTAAGCGCATAGTAACACGTCTTCTTTTTCTCGTTTTTTCTTCCACCATGGGCGGTATACTTTAAAATATAAAATTGAACCAACTTGGCGCAGCATTGATTTCTCAAAAGAAACATCCCCGAGGCATCTTTGACAATATGGCTCTTTTATGCGTAATCTATCAAACCCACCGATGACATCTTGCACCTTTTTTTGAGTTAGCGCTTTCGTAATAGAGGTTTCTTTTATATTTCCAAAATTTGTACTACCATTGAAATCTGCACAACAAAATACTATACTACCATTACTTAGAATACCAAAATGTGTCTTAAGTCCTTCACAATAACCAATATGCGCTCTTGTCATTTTTTTAGCAGATAGACCATGATGAATCCAGTCGCCCAAAACCCTTGTCTCTAAGCTGAGCTTATTGGTAATGCTAAGCTTATTCCATCCCATAATGTGAAACGAGGATAACTTCTTAATAAGCAACTCTTTTTTGGAACCTAGTTTCTTACAAAATGTATTCTCCTGCACTAATATAGCGATCTCATCAAGCCATTCTAAAAAAGATGCAACTATTTCTTTTTTATTACGTATGATGCTATACCTTCTGCTCGGAAGGCTAAGAAATGGGATCGGTGTAGTTAAAAAGGAAAGTGTGGCTTTTGCGGAGCCATGATCAATTATTTTAGCAATTAAAGAACAAATTCTTTTTTTATACGTAAAAAAATCAACGGGCACCTTGCGTAATTTAAAAGAATTTTCATTAGGAGTCTGCGCTGAAAATACAATATGGTCAATTCCTGCCTTTAATATTCTATCCAAAAGTTCTAATGACAAACCCCATCCGTTTGTTGTAAGCACTGCGTTAAGTCGTCTATGCTTGGTTTCTTTAATAATGTTTTCGAGGTCCGCATATAACGTGGGTTCACCCATAACATGAAAATAAATTGTGTCTGTAAGCCGCTCTTGCGCAATCTCGTCCAGGGCCCTGCGAACAAGATCGGGTTTCAAGTCTTGCGGTGGACGCAACATCAGCGTATTTGGACAAAACACGCATGAAAAATTGCACCGATTGGTAAGCTCGATATGAATTCTTTGAAACGTCATAGAACGCCTTTCTCTACGCAATTTTACCATCTAGGACTTGCATTTGCCGGTCATGATATTCTGTGGAGATGTTTTCATGGGTAACCATGACTACCGTTACATTGTGCTGCCGGTTCACACGACGTAATAATTGCAGGATATTTTCAGCATTGCGGGAGTCAAGGCTCCCGGTTGGCTCATCCGCAAAAATCACTGACGGACCGGCCACTAAGGCCCTGGCCACCGCTACCCTCTGGCGCTGTCCCATTGATAAAACTTTGACCGATGCCTTAACTCTATCCGTTAATCCTACATCGTTTATAATTTCTCTTGCGCGAAGAAGGCTCTCCTTACGGCTTAACGGTATTTCCATTAATGGTAACATTACATTTTCTAGAACATTGAGATTCTGCCAAAGATAAAAAGCCTGAAAAATAAACCCCATATTTTTAACTCGAAAACCTCTTTGACGACAAACCGCGTGAATAGATTTTCCATTAAAAAAAACCGTCCCATTGGTTGGTGAATCCAACCCGCCGAGCAAGTGCAACAATGTGGATTTACCACTGCCACTTGGGCCACGAATAGCCAATATCTCCCCTGAGTAAACCTGCAAAGAAAGGTTGTTCACTGCTTTAACCTGGCCGTCCTTATAAAATTTGGAAATGTTTTTTGCTTCTAGTAATATTGATTTATTCATAGCGCAGCACATCGATCGGTTCAATAGAAACCGCCTTGACCGCAGGATAGACTCCTGCAAAAACACCTACCAATACGGAAAGCCCTAATGATTTAACTATAAAAAGATCGTCAGGCATCATAGATATAAAACCTTGGACTGCTGGAGCGGTAATTAATGACCTTGTCATAGTACAACCCAATATAACCCCAATGATGCCGCCCAACAATCCGTATATAGCCGATTCGAAAAGAACGAGCGTAATAATGCGGTACTTACGCCAACCAATAGCCAGAAGGATGCCAATTTCTTTTTTCCGTTCCAAAACAGCCGTAGACATAGTGTTAATGATCCCCATAACAACTATAATAAATACCACGATGGAAATTGCCCAGGTAAAACTAAAAACTATAGCAAATGGAGTAGAGACAAAATCTCGCACATCCTTAACCTCCAAATCGCTGAATTCAGAATTAATTTTATCCTGTACTTGCTGCGAAATAGCCTGTCGTTGCTCAAGGCTCATTTTTAATGAATCGTTGCAGTCCAGTCTTACATTAATGGCGGTAATCTTGCCGGGCGTCTTTTTAATCCTCTGCAGGGTGTTCAAAGGCACGATAATACCGCTTTCTTCCAGCATGTTCATGCTTTGAAAAACCCCGCAAATACGAAATTTCTCACCTCTTATATTGATTTCATCTCCTTGAAACTTATTCAACCTTTTGGCAGCTACTGCGCCAACTAAGGCATCGTAATCATTCCGTAAAGCAGAACCGACTATTTTAAACTCTTCAAAATGATAGCTGTCAGTTTCCCATCCATATAGAAGAAAGTATTGTTTAAATTTTACTGCATAAAAATAAAACAAAATCGGGGCTGCTTGCTTTACATGTGGTATGCGTTTTAATGATTCTATGTAAGACTGATCTATGGTGCTGGAAAAGATATCTAAAGTAGCCTTTTCCATTACCACCAGATCCGTTCCTCTGGCTTTATAGGTGGATTGCAGTGACTTTTCCAGATTATCAGTGAGGCCGCTCAAAGAAACAAAAGCAGCTATGCTTATCCCTACACCTAGTATGGTAAGTCCGCTACGTACTTTTTGATGCCAAAGATTCTTGCAGACAATTGTAAGTAAACTCACAATCTCCCCACATGATTTCTGCCTTAATTTTTGGTTTCTATAATTTTTTTAAAGTCTGCTGAAGTGAATATCTCTAAAGCTGAATCTTGAATAGTTTTTGCCAACCAGCTTTTTAGATCTTCAGTAGAGTCAAATATTCCTCCACTCATTCCAGCACGCTCATTTCTAATTAACGTGGACCTCCACATCGAATTGTTGGTTGTTGGATCAATTAACTCTATAGATATATTGACCACCACTCCTCTGTTCATTAAAGTCTCGACTATCAAACCATTAATTACTCCAACTAGAATCGGCCGTTTGGAATTTTTAATATTTTCAATAACCCACCCATCCCCTTTTTTTCGAGCAACTAAGTCATCCGGCTTTCTATCGGCAATAATAGCTGATGCCCTAGCAGCATTAATTACTTGCTCTCTTACAAATTCATCTGCGCCTCTACTGTCGCGAATTCTGGTCCATGGGTTCCCATATCCACCGCGTATGGTTCCAAGTATTGTAGTATCAACATTACTGCCTTTCCTTAAATCTAGAAATGGCCCGACATAAATTTTTCCTATAGCATTTTCTTCTCTTACCTGAGAAATGTTTTCAAGCCGCGCAGTAGGTATACTTGCACAACCTGCAAGAAATGTTAAAGCGAGAATTAACACTAGTCCATTTTTAAAATTACTTAAAATCTTCATATCTCCTCCTCTTTAATGTTTCGTGATGTCCTATAACAAATTTTTATCTTTAAGCCAGCTCGATCTTAGCGCGCACTGAATCCCGTAGTTTTTCAAAATCGTCTAGCCCGAGCCCAGCTGTGTTAATAGGTTCTAATATCTTCATGCGTACTGGCACCTTGGTGGTAAATAGCCAAGTGCCCCTCGGGATTGCGGCGCTAGTACCTTTTATCGATATGGGCAGGATCGGGACTTGTTCTTTTATCGCTAATTTGAACGCGCCATTCTGAAACTCTTTCATCCCATCAGCATTACCACGTGTGCCTTCTGGAAAAATTGATACTGACATACCACGCCTCAGCCAAGCTGCGGCCTCTTGGTATGCTTTTTTTATGCTCTCAAACTTTCCTTTTCTAAGTTTAATATGCTTGGCTAGGCACATAGCCCAACCAACAATAGGTAATCTAAATAAGTGCTCGTTAGCAATCCATTTAAACTGCATATTCGTCTGATACAGTAATATAATATCGGTAAGGCTTTGGTGATTTGCCACTATGACATAGGTCTTGGTCTTGTTTATATTTTTAAGGCCACTTATCTCGATATCCCAATAAGGATTCAGCGCGATAAGTAAATCCGACCACAGAAAAGAGTGGGCATGGGCAATCTTTCTCATTTTATCAAACGGATATAGGATGGCGGTAAAAAAAAGAATCGAAAAAAAGAAAAGCACAGTTAAGACAGAGCCGACGACCCATATTATACAAGATATCAATATCTTTTTGAACATTACGTATAATATACCATTTATTGTCAACATATTACCATATAAAAACACTCGTCGATATGCGAAAATCAGTTAAAATTGAATATGGTCCTCCTATAATAAGGGTAGGTATTTTAGGAGTATCAACCCCTTATAAAGAAAGGAAGACCGATGAGAAGTTTAGCACTAAGAAGGAGAAAATCCGCCTTTTTCCAACCAGGTTAGAATTATGATACGGCTTTATTTCTTAATCTCCGATAGAAGATGTTTAAATTCTCCGTCGCGGAATAGTTCGTCTACGCTCGCCTGCATACTATCTTCGATCAATTTTTCACAACCGAACTGTCCAGTCATGCCTATCCAGTTCTCAGCGTGTCCTGAATAGGTCCTGTTGAAAATGTTCTTCCCATCTCTATCGAAAATTTTGACATAGAAAGAAGTGGTCCCCGTGCCCTTTTCCATAATAGCGTCGAAGGACGCTACCAGAAAATTGTCTACGCCTCCCGATAGAAAGGCATTGCCGTTATTCGACTTCAATATCTCCGCCATCTCACCTTTATCCATCCTATTCGAAAGATTCGCTTTCTGCACATTGAATCCCTCGTTTCTCAGCCTTGACGCGATCCTGTTTGTGAGAACAATATTTATCGCTGTCTGGGATTTAAGCTGCAAGGCGCCAACCTGCCCAATCTTGACTTTATCCGCCCGATTGTCTACCAGGTCCGCTAATATAATTTTCGGTGCGCCTTGTATCGTCGGCAGATTATAGACATTACCTGTGTCTGTTATCTTTGCCGAATACGCGCAGCTTGACAACATAATCACAAGCAAACCCAAAATACCAAATAAACCAAATTTTCTCATCACCTTTTCTGTTCTTTAAATACTAAAATAAATATTTAACCGCTATATTGCCGCCGTAAGTATACAGATCGTTATCCGGCCAGACCAGATTACCCGACGTGCCGCCTTCGAGGTGTTGAAACGTGAAGAATCCTCCGAGGCTTAAAGCCAGATTTTCGCTATATTTGTAATTGACATTCGTTTCAGTCCTGATGGTATACCCGCCGTCGCCGTTCACATCGCCCAGCACGCTATTGTGCGCTGAATTGTAGACGACGAACCCGAACATGCTCTTCAGATCAACCTTTAACTTGTCGCTTACGTTATAGACCAGTTTTCCTCCAAGGTCCAGATGGTGAACCCAATAGTCCTCGTCGACGATGGCGGTGCTGGTGATCTTGCTTAAGACAATGAAATTGGTTCTGGTAAATCTCGTGAAGTTGAAGCCGTATCCGCCCAATAAGGCAAAAGGCATCTTGTCAACGATTATGGGCATCGCGTAGCCTAATTCGATGTTGCCCTCCATCCCCCAGAATTTCATATCGTCGGTCTGATACTTTACGCTCGACACGTCCCACTGCTCCTCGGCGGAGGCTGTAACCGGTATGCCAAGGTCCACCCTTCCGACCAGGCCCTTCTCCTTAAAATAATTCGCGCTGATAAGGCCTTCGTAGTAAAAGGCGTTCCACTTGCTGTCTATCGTGCTGTATTCCTCGTGATAGTGCGTCCCGCCGATCTTGTTCTCGAATGCTATGTCCCAATCCGCCGCGCGCGCTATATACGGAGATAAAACTACCATCGCTAAAGCCACAACCGCCAGCTTTATCACTTTCATACACACCTCTGCTTTCTCTATGATCTCTATGACAAAAAAATGGCGCAAAACTTTTGCGCCCTTCATCCATTATAAGAAGTAATTTTCATTTCTTATGCTTAAGTATATACCCCACCCAGCAACAATGTAAACATTTTTTCACCCGCATGTTTTATATGCGGCAATCATGAGAAGTTTACCACACATTTGATTTTTTGTCAAATAAATTTTTTATCCTTGTAAATTTTATGGGTGTTATACAAAAATCTTCTCTTCGAGTTTGGTGATGCGCTTTTCATGATTGTCTAAGTTTTTATCTAGCTTCTCCTCAACTGTTTTTAGTCTCGTGTCGATATTTTTTACATCGTTTTGAAGAGTCTTTACATCGCCGCTTTGTTTAATTAGGGATTTAATTAGGGACAGACACCTATTTATTAGAATTATTTACTTGTTAATCCCCGTTTTTTTAGCGACAGTGACCTCAAACAGCGTGGTTAATTAACTTTCAGGCGATCTTGACCGTTTTTGCTGGTGAGCCAAAATATTTCATCGCCAGGATGCGTTAGGATCGACGATCCGCCTGAAAAATAGTATAATACCCAAAGGAGGTCACCATTGGAACCTATAATAAACTCAAAGAAAGAACGCTTGAACCTATCCCCGGAACAGCTCTTCGACATATATCTGGAGTGCAACGCTCCGGGAGCTCCTGTAAAGACTATTCTGGGCCGTTACGGTCTAAAGCCCTGGGACTTGATCGCCATACGCAAAAAGGTCAAGGCAGCGGCTTTGGAAGCCCTCGCCCATCCCGGGAAACGGGGACGAAAGCAGCAGGCTATTCCCGTAGAACAGTATCACCAAGTCTCAAAAGAGCTAACCGAAACCAAAGACGCTCTCGCTGCCGTAGGGCACGAGCTATCCTTATTAAAAAAAAGGACGATTTAAAGCTAAAAGGACCGCTAAATGGTCATTACAAATCTGATATTAAAAGAGCTGTGGTTACCGTGATAAACGAATCGGTCACTCAAGGTCTTACCCAGAAACGCGCCTGCGGTATATTCGGGATCGCTCCCAGAAAGTTCCGCAGGTGGGCAAACCCGAAACCGGTTAAGCCAAGGGTTGCCTGGAATAAGCTCCGCGAGCATGAGCGCGACGCCATTGAGTCCGCTACCTGGGAACCTGAACTTATCGGCAAACCCATAAGCCATATCTTCGTCCACGGGCATAATTCCGGTCAGTTCTTTGCGTCGTTATCGACGGTATATAGCGTGCTAAAAGAAAAGAATCTTGTTCAGCCACTCAACCGCAGGCCCAGGACAGCGTCTTATGTCAGCGCTCACACCCTCTTAGACGAAGGCTTTTCGCTTCTCTGTTATGATGGAACATCATTTAAGACTGAATCCGGCATTACCGTCTGGGCTATTCCGGTTATGATCCTGCCCCAGAGATACCTGCTTCATATAGGGCATTCCATAAACGGGATATCGGCGAGCGATCTTACGCGTTCTATCAAGGAAGCGTACGCGATGCTTCCGGAACACTTGACCACAAAGCTTGTCGCTCATTCAGACAGAGGCTCAGCGATGAAAGCATCGTCTACAAGAGAGCTTATCAAAGAACTATTAGGCGCACCTGTTCACTTTGGTCGTCCTCACACGCCGGATGACCAGGCGTGGATCGAAGCGTTCATCAAGACGCTTAAACATCGCAGGGACGCTCCACAGACATATAATCTGGTTGACGACATTATTCAATGGCTCAACCGCGTTCCTGATATCTACAACAACGACCCTCACAGCTCGTTAAGCTACGTTACACCACTTGAGGCGCTGTCAGGCCAAAAGGAGGTGATCCTAAATCAGCGAAAACAAAATCTTGCGGCGGCTCGCTTGTTACGCTATACTGCATGGAAGAACGAGTCTTCGACTCCTTTTCCAACGGCAGCGCCAGCATTGGCTTGCTTGAGCCGAGCCTTAAAAAGCTCAAGCGAAAGCAAGCCAGGAAGTAGTAACGCAAAACGTTTTTGAGGTCAAACTCGCAAAAAAACTCCGTAAAATCTCCATGGGTGACCCCCTACTTCCCCCACTTCCTTCAAGTGACACGTCCCCTATTTAACTTCTTTCAATAACTTTTTGGGATACTTCCAGCTCGAATCGTTTGTTATAGCTTTATTTAGATACTGCACAACCATGGGTTTCATTTGCGTATTGTTCATCTTCCAGATACCATATGCCTGAACGGTGGCCCCAAATGCTACTATTTTAGGGTCGTTGGTTTGATTTCCAGATATTTCTAATATTTTTCCTAAATAATCCGCAGCCTTTTTGTACTCTCCATTTTCAATCGCAGTTTTTCCGGCCTTAAGCAGTGTTTCTGTATCTGCGGTATAGGCAACGGCTGTCATTCCTAATATCGTCATGATACATAGAATACAAAATATAGGCTTCGTAGGATTTTTCACTTGACTATTCTTTCTTCTCTCTAATATAGAATAGCAAACCAATGCCTATCCTAGCTATCAAAAAAATCACAAACAGTACATTGAAATATGAAAAAAACAGTGCTGGATCAATATCCGGCTTACCAGTTCGAGTACCTGTAGAAAAGATAAACCCGATTGCCATGGATATTGCTAATCCAAGACTTAAAAATATAATCTCACGCTTCGTTATCGACATAGAACTATTACTATCTTTCTCACGATGTCTTAATATATCTATTAGATTTAAGCCTATTACGCCTAGCACAAATATAAAAAATATTTTCCATCCGAAAATTATGAGAAACATAATTGATGACAGCATACGAAATAATAGACTGTGATCTCGTATAGGATACCGTATCAAAAAGAATAAAGCAAGTACCATTAGACAGAGCACGATGGTATTACAGATGAATAGCAAATGTTGTGTAACGGAATTATTTACTATCTTCATAAATTAATATTTTGTTCCTATCTGATCTATCTCGTTATATATATCGACTGGTGAATATTGGAACTGGTCGGTTACAAAAAGCGGACGGTTGGCTTTTTGATATACATATTTAATCATTCCGCTACAAATAAATGATGTCTCCGATCTTTCATTTAATCCAAATAGATTAAGGGAGTTATACGGAATATGCTTTGCCTCCTCTGTCCCTGAGACAAGTAATTCTTGTCGTATTGTTGTAGCCATAGCACCTGCATCTATATTATTTCTTCTGCCGATTTGAATATCATTTCCTTCGGCCACCATTCGGGTCATAAATTCTGTTAATTTAATTTTCTGGAGGCCCGTGTCAGATAGCATCTCCAGCACCCATTTTTCGCCATTTGAATCAACATATAGCATCCCCGTGTGATTGGTAGGCCCTTGAGTAATATCTTTTGTTGTATCAGCTAAAAATCCTCTTCCGTTTACAAATATTATATCACCTGTTTGCCCAATAGTTGATATTTTTTGATATTCATTCAGTAAACGTGTTTCGATCTCGTTATTTGTCCTAAATCCTCGCCATCCTGATGCATTATCGAATCTTTCTTCTACGTTTGACCATATCCCTGGCTGGGATAATTTTGTCCACACATTTTCAGTTTGTTCATGCGTTGACCAATAAAACTTTTTCGATACGTCTCTATCGGAAGATTTGGTTAATGATATTTGTGCACCGTAAAGATCTTCTAATGTAAAACCGTATTCTGAAAATTTTTGAAGATCACCGTCGAACATGTTCCCATGACCATATCGGCTATTGTAGTATTTAACAAAACCATCTTTTAAACTGACATTAAATGGTTGGCTATAGGAATTTATCTTTGCATCCACATAATCACCATATGAATCATATCCGATAGATTTTCCAGATAAATATGGATGTGTTTCACTTAGTGTTCGACCGGTGAAGGAATCGGATATAGATTGATACTCTGGCAAGCCCCATTTGAGGCGTTGTTCGGTGGTGAGACCGTAGGAGTATTTGGATTCGAGGTTGGCATCGGTGTAGCCGAGCTTGCCGTAGGGGTCGACGCCAAAAGAGCCATAGCCTAAGTGCGAGCCATCTGGAGTAATGTCTTCCTTGCCTGCAAGGCTCCAGATGAAGGAGGCGCCGGCTTGTTTTTGCTCGAAGAGGGCGGTTGTGGTTGTGCCAGCCTGAGGGTTTGATATGGCGATCCCTGTAAGCTCTTTTCCATCCTTCAATATCTTTGGTGAGCCAAGGCCTTCATCGAGCCCATGCTTAAAGTATTCGCCTATTGAGAGGCCTGTCTGGGTGATGGAGTTGACTGCTGTGGCGCTAAAGAAGCTTGTGGCGTATTCATCTAAGGCCTTGACGAAGCCTTTTTCTTGAACTATGCCAGAGAAATCCATGATATTGGCTTTGTAGACAGACTCCTGCCAGTAGTAGTTGGACCATGCCTTGTCGTAGGAGGCTTGGTTGAAGTCATACTGTTTTCCATCAGCTGAAGACGTCCAGAACTTTTGATCGCCTCTATTTGGGGTTTCAGCATAGCCTAGGTAGGTGAGGGCATTGTCTTTATAGGTGGTGAACGCATCCTTTAATGGCTCTTTATCCTTGGCCTTGTCGCTTAGGCCTGATTTTATGCCTGCCTGCAGGGCTGTGGATATAGCGCTATAGCCTATGTTAGCAAGGAGAGGATTTAGGCCTAGTTCCTGGGTGGCGTAATTCAAGCCTATTGAGGTTACGCCTTGTAATAATCCTGTGGTAACACTTTGGAACATAGTTCCTGCATCCCAGCCTGATCCAAGGCCTGTACCTACGGCTGAACTTATTCCTATGGATAGGAGGTGGTTGACGCGACTGTCTATGCCTAAGAGCTCGCCTACCTCTATTATGCCGGTTCGGGTCGCTTCCTGTATTAGCATAGGCGCGATGTCTTGCATTATGTCAGTATAGGATTTGCCTTTGAAGCCGCCTTCTACAAGTGAGCCGGCGGTGATTGCGGCGATGTGGGTGAGGTTAGGGTCAAGGCCTGCCGCTTTACCTAATGTATCGACGCCAGCTATTGTGCCGTATTTAAGGGACTCGCCGATTATGTTGCTTACTGAAGCGCCTGGTGAAATCGCGCCCATGATAGCGCCTGTAGTGAGGGCTGCTCCGATGGACGCAAGACCCGGATCTATTTTCATGGATTTGAACATCAAGTCTGTGCCAAGGCTTATGCCTTGAGCGATTATACGATATCCGATAGTTTGCGCTGCGGCTTGAGTTACACCGGGTGCGCCAAGGGTCATGATATGACCTATGCCAGTAGCTATTTTGGCAGCGACGTCAGCGATTGGTTTGAATATAGAGGCGACGGCTGTGAATGCGCCTTTTATGGATGCGAATATTCCAGTGCTTGCAGCGGTAGAGCTGCCGGCTGCGACTGCGCCGCCTGCAGCAGCACCGCTTGCAACGGTTCCGCCTACGGCAGCCCCGGCTGCAACAGTGCCACTTGCGGCGGCAGTTCCGCCTGCGGCAGCTCCGCTTGCAACGGTTCCGCCTGCAATTGTTCCAGTTGTCGCTGCGGCACCAGTTGCAGCGGTAGTTCCGGTTTGAGCAGCACCACCTATTGGGCCGCCCCCGCCAAATGCGACAGTAAGCACAACTGCTACAGCAGTTTCAACGACCGCCCACATCACATCCTGCCAGGTTCCAACCCGAACTACAGCGGCTAGCGTATGAACCAACAGGTTAAAGCCTAAAATCGCGGCGCCTAGAGGCATGAGCGGCGTTTTTAAAAGAACTGATCCGATAATTATAAGGATAGGCGATATAACCTTATTGTAGAAGTTATACACACCCTTCAAGAACTTCTTCCACCAGCCGCTGCCGCGGATCATCTTTTCCTGGGAGGAATTTAAGAGCTTGCCGGAGGATTCCTTTGAGAGGGCGTAGCCGCGCCACATCTCCATGAATTCGGATCTTGAGACGGTGATCTCCTGGCCGTTCTTACCGACGGTGGAGTCGATGTAGGTGATGATACCGCGAGCGTCATCGATGGAGGTGATGGTGACGAAGTGTTTGCCGTCGATGTGGATGATGACGCCTTCAGGGACAGTCCCCTGGGCGCTCGGGGTAAGAGAGTTGGCCGGGGACAGTCCCTTCAACATCGGGGACAGCGCCTTCAGCTCGTCGTAGGTGAGTTTGAGGGAATAGAGTTTTAGGCCGGCTAATTTAGCGGCCTTGCGCATGGCGTACATTGAGATGACGAGATCGCCCTTGGTGTCTTTGGTGATGACGCCGGTTAGGATATCGATTAGGATCGCGGTCTTACCGATATCCTCAAAGGACTTGTCTATGCCGGAGGCTTTAAGCATAGATACAACACTCTGGATCGCGCTGTCTCCAAAATGCAGGGACTGGCTCTCGAGCCATGAGATGATTGAATCTATGTCGGATTGGGTGAGGGTGACGACTTCATCCGGGGATAAACCAAGAGTTTTAGGGACAGTCCCCTGGGCACTCGGGGTAAGAGAGTTGGCCGGGGACAGTCCCTCACTACTCGCTGGGGGCAGTCCCTGAAGCGTTGATTTAAGCGCATTTATGATATTGGCCTTCCGGGTGGCTCTTTCGGCATATTCAGAGAGGCCCTTCAGATACTTTGTAATTTCAGAAGGCGTAACTGCCTTGAGTTTGGCCTTCGCGATGTCAATCCAGTATTTTAGGTCCTCTTCTCCTGGGTCTCTACCTAAGACACTCCTATAATAGTGGTAGATTACAGGCGCTGACTCCTTCTCAACGATGTCGCCTAAGACCTTGTTGTAGTCATTATTGATGAAGCCCTGAAGCGCGGTAGAAGAATCGGAGGCAATCTTGACCCTCGCGTCAGTTACCTGCCTGGCTAAATCCTCATAGGCGCTCCTTTCCTGCGCAACGAGGTTCACCTCATATTCATCGAGTTCCCTGAATACCCTGTCGAATTCCGAGAGGTCGTATATGGAGGAATCATACTTGGCCTTCTCTTTGGTGAGTCTTTCGCGCTCGTTCAAGATCTGGGCCTTGATATTCGCCACCTTGGAGACGATGTCGGTTTTGGCGTCAGCTTCGGCCTGCGTTAACCTCGTAAGGGCGGAGTCCTTCTGAGCCGCTATCTCGGAAACCGCCTTTTGGTAACCCTCCTCTAACTTCTTCCTCGCGTTGATGAATGTTGTTTTGACGATATTTTTCTTGGCGTCGTACTTATATCTAATGTGGACTGTCCCGTCTTTTCCTATAACTTTAGTGGCGAGGCTGTTCTCAAAATATGTCACCGTATGTGCCGCTGTAACTATCTTCCTGGGCGCGTCAGCGGCCTTGTCGTAGATGATTATTATCTTCTCTGAATCGCTTAATCTGGAGCTTGCTATATCCTCTCTCGCCTTTTCGATAAGGCTTGGGCTGAATACGAGGCTTGCCAGATCAATGTCTCCCTTAGAGTAAGTCCTGACAACGCCGTCTTCTTTGACATTGACGAACATAATGCCGTCGGGATTCTGCGTAGAAGCGACATAACCTATTTTTACCGCGCTAAGCTGGGGGCTGACAGACGGGTCGGCTGTTGAGAGGATTGCCCTGTACTGCAGGTATCTGGCGGGCCTTGAGGCGAGCTGGCTCGACCAACCAGCCCATGAGCCGTCATCAGGATTGGAGGTATCCCCTGTCCTGGTCTCGATGGTTATGGCTGTGCCGAGAGGGGTTGAGCCATCCAAAGAAATTGTATTGAG
>JAHFGO010000127.1 GCA_023247385.1 Candidatus Omnitrophota bacterium
AGAGGGGTGGCTGGTGATCCTGTGCGCCAGGTCTATCAGTTTATCAGTCGTATCGCCCAATGCGGACACGATGACCACAACGTCATATCCTTCTCTCCTGGCCTTCACGACTTTTTTGGCTACATTCTGAACGCGAGAGATATCCGCAATGCTCGTGCCGCCGTATTTTTGTACAATTATACCTTTCGACATATTAACCCCCGGCTATTTTAGACGTCCTTCGCCTTGCCCATTCAAATACTTCCATTATCATCGATAACGCTAAAATCACTAGAACTATATCTATCATCACTAAAAACCAATCCCCATCAACTATGAATTTGCCCAACTGCCAAAAGAGCGCACCTATAGTCGTTAAGAGCATGAATATGGCAGGCGCCAGCGTAAAGCGAATGTGCTTCTTCTGGCTCAAGAGCCAGCTCGATATAACCACGAGCGTCAGCGCCGCCACAAGCTGATTTGCTGCGCCGAATATTGGCCATATCTTTTTCCACTCGCCGGTCAATGCTATCCACCCTCCTGCCAGCACTATGACAAGAGTAGCCAGATAACGATCAAGAGTACTGAATAATTCCTGTAAAATGTATCTTGCGATTCTGGTTGAAGTATCAAGCGTCGTCAATATAAATGAGTTCAAAAGTATTATCGCGATGAATCCGCCATAACGGCCTAAAACGAACCTTGTGAGATGGCCGAATCCTTCGCCGAAAGTGCTGACAGGCCCGCCTTTTGCAAGCGAAGTTTTTAGCGCGTTGAATCCGCTGAAACCTCCGGCCACTGCACATATTGCAATCACCGCAACAAGCGCTTCCACCGCCATGGCGCCGTATCCTATCCTTCTGGTATCGCGCTCGTTCCCTATCTGCTTCGATGTGGTCCCTGCCGAGACCAAAGAATGAAATCCAGATATCGCGCCGCAGGCAATCGTGACAAAAAGCATGGGCCACAGCGGGCCTTCTGCGGTATCGTAACTTATAAATGCTGGAGTTGAAAATACCGGCCTTGCAGTAACTATGCCGATAAAACCTACTGCGATGCCGAAGAATAAAAGATAGCTCGAAAGATAGTCGCGCGGCTGTAATAAAATATTTACGGGAAGAACCGACGCAAAGAAGCAGTATACCAATAACACCAAGATCCATATGAGGGCTTCGTAGCCTTTTGGCAGCACCATCGGTACAATCTGACCCAAAAATATAAGGCCGACAAGCAATACAAGGCCCACGGCCGTTGAAATTCCAAGGTTCACTTTAAGTTTATACATAAGTATTCCAACCAAAACCGCAACTGGTATAAGCCCTAAAGATGGAAGCACTATCTTCGGTTCAACGACGAATGTTTGACTACAGAAATATACGAACACACTAACGACTACCAACAATGCTAAAAGTACAAACCATGAAAATATTAGCCTTGCGCGCCTCGAGACCATTTCATCGGATATATCTGCAATCGAATTGCCGTCGTAGCGTATCGACATTAGCAAGGCACCCATATCATGAATACCTCCGATAAATATGGTGCCCAATATCACAAATAAAACCGCAGGCCCCCATCCCCATAGGCTCACAGCTATAACTGGGCCGATGACCGGCCCTGCTCCTGCAATCGATGAAAAATGGTGGCCAAATAGAACGAGCCAATGTTTAGCCGGGACGTAGTCAACGCCATCGTATTTTGTATGCGCCGGCGTTGACATAGACGGATCTACTCTTAAAAATTTCTCGAAGGCTGTGCCGTAAAAGCCATATCCGATCCATAACAGAACTACTGAAATTATAAAAAATAATAGCGAGTTCACCGTTTATCCTTTGAGTAATTCTTTAGTTAACGCAGCGCCTGATTTAAACTTCACCTTACTGGCCTTGGCGTTATTTTCATTAAACACATCAAATCCATTGTGCTCCACACCTTTCCCAACCATAACGAATGGAGCAGGATCAGAGACATGCGTCCTCACAGATATAGGAGTGGCATGGTCTGATAAGACCATGATCCTGTAATCTCTTGTATCTTTAAGTGCTTTCCATACGGAGCCCACTACAAATTTATCGAAATTCTCTATCGCTTGAATCTTTGCTCTCACATCGCCGTTATGGCCAGCTTCGTCCGGCGCTTCCACATGAACAAAAACAAAATCTCTGGTCTTTAAAGAGTTGACCGCATATTCACCCTTGCCTTGATAATTGGTATCGTAATAACCAGTAGCGCCTGGGACATTTATCAATTTTAACCCTATTAATTTTCCTATGCCATTTACGAGATCCACCGCTGATATGACAGAGCCTTCCACATCAAACATTCCTTTGAAACTCGGCATATTGGGGTTTATACCTTGTCCCCATAGCCATATCATGTTGGCCGGATTCTCTTTTAAATCAACCCTTACCTTATTTATTTCATGCTTTTCCAGAAGCGCTCTCGAGTCAACCATAAGCTTTACAAGTAACTCGCTGGTTCTTCCATTGGGAAGATTTTTTGAAATTTCCTTTCCTGTGATATCATGAGGAGGCCTGCATTCGGTCTTCAATAAATCACTCTGTTCATCTCTGGAATGCGCCCTTATAACCATAAGGTTTCTGTAGCTTTTTCCATGATAGAATTTTATCTTCTCTGACCCTAAATTCTCATCCAAGTATTTCATCAGAATAGTTGATTCTTTCTCTGTTATATGGCCTGCGCTGTAATCTGCCAGTATATCATTGTTAGAAGTGATGAGATTGCACCTGAACGCCACATCGTCCTCATTTAACTCGACTCCGATATTCGCCGCCTCGAGGGGACCTCTGCCAGTATAGTAAACTTTTGGATCGTAGCCGAGAATCGACAGATTGGCGATATCGCTGGCAGGCTTCATGCCGCGAGGTACAGTCTTCACAAGCCCAAGCATGCCATTCTTGACTATCTCATTTATATTTGGAATCTTGGCAACCTCAAGAGGCGTCTTATTGTCAAGTTCCGTAAGTGGATAATCGCTCATGCCGTCGCCAACCAATGTCGCATACTTCATCTCTCGATCTCCTTTAATACCAAATCCATCTTCGGCTCTACCACCTTAGGCCTTGCTACACATGCCAGAACCCTGTCAGGATCTTTTAGTCCATGCCCGGTAAGGATACATACAATTTTTATTTTTTTATTCTTTGGAAAATAACCTTTGGATGCTAGTTTCAAAATACCTGCGATACTTGCAGCGCTGGCTGGTTCTACAAACAAGCCTTCCTTTGATGCAAGCAACTTATATGCGGATAAGATCTCATCGTCGGACACCATATCTATTAAACCGCCTGACTCATCCCTTGCACTTTCAGCCTGTTTCCAGCTGGCAGGGTTTCCTATTTTGATTGCAGTCGCGATAGTCTTCGGCTCTTTTATCGGATGACCTAAAACTATAGGAGCCGCGCCCTCTGCCTGAAAACCCAGCATCTTTGGCAACGACTTACTGATGCCGGCATTTTTATATTCTTTATAACCTTTCCAATACGCGGTGATATTCCCGGCATTGCCTACCGGTATCGCATGAAAATCTGGCGCATCGCCTAACGAATCGCAGATCTCAAAGGCCCCTGTCTTCTGCCCTTCTATCCTGTAAGGGTTGATGGAGTTCACCAAGGTTATCTTATGTTTCTTTGTTATCTCTTTCACAAGATTCAAAGCGTCATCAAAATTTCCTTTTATGGCGATGACTTTAGCGCCGTGGATCAAGGCTTGTGAAAGTTTTCCTAATGCAATTGCTCCTTCTGGAATCAGAACTATACATTCCACTCCAGCCTTAGCCGAATAGCACGCTGCGGACGCAGAGGTGTTTCCAGTTGAGGCGCACATCACTACCCTGGAGCCCTCCTCCAAGGCCTTGGACATTGCGAGTGTCATGCCTCTATCCTTAAATGATCCGGTAGGATTCAAACCCTCATATTTAAGATAGACTTCAACATCGCTACCGATAAGATTATTAATATGCGATGCGCGTATCAAAGGAGTGTCGCCTTCTTTTAAAGTCACGATAGGTGTTTTATCTGTGACCGGCAGAAATTTTTTATATTTTTCGATTACGCCATTCCACATAGTAAATGCTCCTATTCCTCGATCCGAACTCTGACGGATTTCTTTTTTACTGCATCAAGGGCATCTATTTCTTTCAAGGCTTCTCGCATGTTCCGTTCCAGCGCCTCATGTGTCATCATAACAATGGGCACGACATTCTCTGCTTTTCTTTCTTTCTGCGTAACGCTTGCGATGCTTATCCTGTATTTTGCGAGTATG
>JAHFGO010000128.1 GCA_023247385.1 Candidatus Omnitrophota bacterium
ATCTTGCGTTATTAAACCTTTGGCTAAAAGTATATCTATGGTGGTATCTTTTTTTGGCATATTTATTTCGTTAACCCTACTTGGTGATATTCCAACGCGGTGTCTTGCGACGTTCTTTGCTGGCAATAAAATTATTTATCAATTCCACATTCTCTTTTTCAGGATTTATAAACTGCAGGCCCAGTCTATAATGCCCGCCGGTTCTCATGACACACGATTTCACTTTACCTACAAATTGCAGAGGAATTTTCTTCTCCCCGCACAGCTCTTCATTAAATGATTGTGGATCAATTTTAATATCCAATATAACGCCGGGAGGTATCAGGTACTGAGAATCAAGGGAGCATCCGAGCACACTGATATCTAATAGTGTAGATTTTATGTTTGCCGGCACTTTAAGCTTTACTGTCTTCTCTGTCGCGTCATTTATGCCGTATTCTGCAAGCGCACTGACCGGTTCTCTTTTCTTCGCTCTCGTATTTATCGGCATGGCTGGTCCCTCCAACTATTTGAAATATTTAGATGCAACGAATTCCCACTTGTCCTGAGATTTGAGTATAAGATCGCAGATTTCGCGCACTGCACCGCGACCGCCCATTTTTGATGTAATGTGATGGGCGCATTTTTTTACTTCTTCCATGGCATTTGGAACTGCGACAGCAAAACCGACCCGTTTTAATACTGGCAGGTCAATGAGGTCGTCTCCTATAAAACAAATTTCATCTGGTCTTACTTTAAAACATTTTAAAATTTTTTTAAACGGAACCAGCTTATCTGTAAACCCTTGATACGCTTTTGCAACTTTTAAATCTCGTGCCCGCAATTTTACAATACGTGATTTCTTAGCAGTGATTATGATGCTCTTTATTCCAGCCCTATTAAGGAGGGTTATGCCGAACCCATCCTGGACGTCAAAAAATTTTAATTCATCTCCATAAACACTGTAGATGATGCGGCCATCTGTCATGACTCCATCTATATCTAATATGAGAATCTTGATGCGTTTTACTTTTTCTAAACTGTCCTGGCTAATCATACGAGACCGGCCTTTAAGAGATCCTGAACATCAATGAGTCCTATCGGCCGTTTTCTGTTATCTATAACTGGGATTTCATCTATCTTTTTTGAACGGAGGATATCAAACGCCTCTGCAGCAAGTTTATCCTTTTTTATTGTGGTAGGGTTTTTGGTCATCACATCTTTAACTTGTTTTTTTATGAGATTTGGCTCTGTCTCAAGATGCCGTCTTAAGTCTCCATCAGTAAATATTCCTATGAGCCTTCCCCTGGAATCCACAACGCTTGCACTGCCGGCCCTGGCCTTTGTTATCGATAGGAGCACGCTCTCGACCTTCGCATTATCTTTTACAATCGGATTCGCGGCTCCTTTTCTCATGATATCGCTAACCTTTAGAATAAGGCGCTTGCCCAGAATTCCGCCTGGATGATAGAAAGCGAAGTCCTTCTCCTTAAAACCTTTTTTATCTAATAGCGCCACGGCCAAGGCATCACCCATGGCGAGCATGGCGGTAGTAGATGTTGTTGGCGCCAATCCTAACGGACAAGCTTCTCTTTTGACAGAGACATCTATTACGTAATCTGCAGTCCTTGCCAATGTCGAGTGTCTATTTCCAGTCATCGCAACAAGTTTTGCTCCTATCTTCTTTATCATCGGCAAAAACTTTATAATCTCCTCGGTCTCCCCGCTATTTGAGAGAGCCAATATAAGATCGTCTCTTGTCACCCTTCCGAGGTCGCCATGGAGCGCTTCAGCAGGATGCAGATATAATGACGGAGTGCCGGTAGAAGAGAGCGTAGCGGATATCTTCTGTGCAACGAATCCAGGCTTACCCATGCCTGTTACAATGATGCGGCCTTTTATCTTATAAACTACATTGACAATCTTCTCAAAATTAGCGTCTATCCTCTTTATGAGGCTTGACAATGCATCGCGCTCTATCTTCAAAACTTTTTTTCCTATCGCCCTAGACATTATTTAACTGCCCTTTCTATCTTCTTTAGTTTAAGAAGCATATCTTCGAGCTCACTTAGTTTAATCATGTTAGGTCCGTCACTTAAGGCCTTGGCAGGGTTCTCGTGAACTTCCACGAAAATCCCATCGGCGCCGCATGTAACTGCCGCCATCGATAGATTAGGTATAAAGCGCCTTTCGCCGCCCGAACTTTTGCCTAAGCCAGCCGGCGTCTGGACTGAATGAGTGGCATCGTATATTACTGGATAGCCGAATTCCTTCATAATCAGTATAGACCTGAAGTCGCTGACCAAGTTATTATAACCGAAGCTAACGCCTCTCTCAGTCAGGATGATATTCTTATTCCCTACGGATTCTATCTTTTTGATAACATGCCTCATATCCCATGGCGCAAGGAACTGTCCCTTTTTGATATTTATAACTTTCTTGGTCTTCGCACTTGCTATGATCAAGTCTGTCTGGCGCGAAAGAAATGCCGGTATCTGAATGATATCGAGAACTTTCGCGGCCTCTTTTAAATCTTGCTTACAATGAACATCGGACAGTACAGGTAGCTTGAATTCTTCTTTCACCTTCTTTAATATCGCAAGTCCTTTTTTTAAGCCCGGCCCGCGATAGGAATCAATCGAGGTGCGGTTGGATTTATCATAACTTGATTTGTATATTAAAGGGATGCTTAGTCGTCGCGTTATATTTTTTAAGGCCTCGGCATGGTGCAATGCACTTTTTTCCGATTCAATTACGCATGGTCCTGCAATTAAAACTAATGGATTATCCCCGCCGATCTTTATATTGCCTATATCGATCTGTCTCGTCATTTCTCCCTGTCCCTCAGAAGCGCTTCTTCCGCTCGTTTCAAGTCTTCAGGCCTGTCCACACCTACTGTATCAAATTTAGTCTCAATCGTCTTTATCTTATAGCCGTATTCGAGAACCCTCAATTGCTCTAATCTCTCTGCGTTCTCAAGCGCGGACTTGGGTAAATTTCTGAAAGTAAACAGGAAATCCTTGGTAAAGGCATAGAGCCCTATATGCTTGTAATAAACCGGCCTTTTCTTCTCGTCAGTTTCGCCTGTCCTGTTATATGGTATGGCGTATCTTGAAAAATAGAGCGCATAGCCATTTTTGTCCACCACTACCTTAACAACATTAGAATTCGTAAGCTCTGAATCATCCTCTATCCTCTTGATCACTGTCGCCATCTGGGCCGCCTTCTCGTCTTGTATGGCTATTACAAGATTGTCTATCATAAGAGGCTTTACCAGCGGCTCATCGCCCTGGATATTCACTGCGATATCAACATCCAAGGGATTCACGACTTCGGCAAGCCTGTCAGTGCCCGAGGGCTGGTCGGGTGAGGTATATATGGCCTTGCCACCAAATCCTTCAACAACTTTTAGTATTCTCTCATCATCGCAAGCAACTACCAGATCATCAAGCGTCTTCGCTCTTTTTGCACTTTCCCAGACGTGTTGTATTACCGGCTTTCCCAAAAGGTTTGCTAGAACCTTGCCTTCGAATCTTGTTGCTCCCCAGCGCGCTGGTATAACCCCTATCGCATTCACTTAAATCCTCCCAAATTTTACGAAGTACAATTTGTCCCGAGCGTCCTTTGTTTACGCATGGACGCGAGGGGCCGCACCTTATTGTCCAACTTCTTTCTTTATCCTGGCCAAAAGTTCTTCTGGCGTAACAACTGCAATGCCAACCTTGCCTATTACTATACCAGCTGCACAATTCGCTATATGAGCTGACTGTACAGGATCTGCTCCCGACGTCAAAGAGAGCGTATAGCTTGCGATAACTGTATCGCCCGCGCCAGATACATCGAATACTTCTTGCGCTACTGTGGGTATATGCTGCATCGGTTTACTCTTTTGAAAAACTGCCATGCCATTTTCGCCCAATGTGATAAGAACAATCTTGCAATTAAGTTTATTGAGAAGGCTCGTGCCGGCTTTTTTTAGGCTTGCATCGTCTTTGATAGCAAAGCCGACGGCTTTTGACGCCTCATGATTATTCGGAGTTATCACGCTTATCCCTTTATAATATTTAAAATGCTCTTCTTTAGGGTCTATCGATATCACCTTATTTTTAAGCCTGGCTATCGGCACCACCTTACTCAATAGCTTCGGCATTATAACGCCCTTGCCATAATCTTCGATTACCACCGCATCTATCCTTTCAACAGTCTCAACGATATAATCTGTCATCTTCGATATGATGCAATCGTTTAGATGGTCTATCTTTTCTCTATCAATTCGC
>JAHFGO010000071.1 GCA_023247385.1 Candidatus Omnitrophota bacterium
ACTATCGTTGTATTTTTACCGATGGTATTCGTCGGAGAGGAGATAAAATTGCTATATGGAGGTGTGGCATGGACGGTCGCTTTCTCTTTAATTGTGTCATTATTTGTAGCCATCACAGTAGTTCCGCTCCTGTCTTCCAGGATGCGTTTTTCCATTGAGGATATACCTAAAGGATATGGAAAAATTAATGTCGTCGGTTTCATAAAGGCCCTTTATACAACCCAAAGAAGGGGCGTCATATATTTTATAAGAAATAGATATCGACTCTTAAGCCTTGCCTTCTTAGCATTTTTGATATCGTTATTTTTATTAACTAAATTAGGCATGGAATTTTTGGGGACGACGGAGCAGAACAAGTTTACAATATTTATCGAACTGCCTACCGGGACAAAACTGGAGGTGGCGGATAAGATAGTGAAGAAGATTGAAAAGCTCGCCAAAGAAATTCCGGAGGTGAAGACTTTCTCGTCAAGAGTGGAGCCTTGGTCGAGCAAGGTATATGTGGAGCTTGTGAGTTTAACAAAGAGGAAGAGGTCCGTTGCAGAGGTGATCGAATCCTTGAGGCCGAAGACTGACAGGATAAAGCCGGCATTCATATATTATGAAGAAGAGCAGGAGGTCGGTACAAAAGAGATAATCTTAGAGCTCTTTGGGTATGACTACAACGCATTAAGAGAGATAGCGATATCGATGGCGACCAGGCTCGGCACAGTCAAGGGGTTCACAGATACTAAGATCAGAATGAGAGAGGGCCGGCCAGAGCTTGGCTTGAGGGTGGACAGGAAGAAGGCAAGTCTTTTAGATATGACAGTGACAGACGTCGCTGATATGGTACACGCGCAGATGCGCGGGCTTAGAGCGACGCTATTCCATACAGAGTCGAGTGAAGTTGAAACCATAGCTAGGCTCGACGAGAAGTATAGAAAGACATTCAAGGATATGCATAAACTCATCCTAATGAACAAGAATGAAGACAACGTCTACCTGGAACAGGTGACTGACTTTAAGTATGGGTTGGGGCCGAGCGAAATATGGAGAAAGAACAAAACCAGGATGATACAGGTGAGCGCAAATATCGGGAAATATCCTTTAAGCAAAGCAGCAGAAGCAACAAAAAAGGTATTAAGCGACCTTAAGTTTCCAGAGGGCTACTATTGGAGGCTGGGCGGCAATTTTCCTACCATGATGGCAACACAAAAGCAGTTCCGTGCGATAATATGGTTAATCATCATTCTTATATATCTTGTCCTGGCAAGTCTTTTTGAATCCTATTATCAGCCGTTTATCATTATGATCTCTGTTCCATTGGCCCTGATAGGGGTGGTGATTTCACTATATGTGACGGGTAAATCTGTTGGCATGGGTGTTTTGGTGGGACTGATGATGCTGGGTGGAATAGTTGTTAATAATGCCATACTCTTAATAGACCACGCGAATTTCTTGCGCAAAAAAAATATAAATTATTTAAAGGCGGTTGTAATGGCTTCAAGAGATAGACTAAGGCCTATACTTATGACTACCATAACAACTCTCTTGGGGCTTCTACCCATGGCTGTGAGCACACAAGAAGGGTCTAACCTCTGGAGTCCATTAGCTATTACTGTCATGGGAGGGTTAACAAGTTCGACAATTCTTACTCTACTTGTAGTGCCAAGCGCATACGTAATATTTGAAGATTTGAAGAATAGAATACAGTATGTTTTAGTCAAAAAGAGAGAAAAAGAAACAGCAAATGTTAGGGCATAAAAAAGTAATATATTACTTCTTGACATTTCTTAAATGATAGTGTATAATTGCTACTGAGATTAAAAAACGATAATTTTTTTTAATGTGTAAATAAAAAGTTTTTAAAAGTTTAAAATAGAAACGTAGGAAAATAAAATGAAGACTTGGAGAATTGTATTAACGGTAGCGATTGTATTAGTTCTAGCCGCAGGGAGTGCGGAAGCTATGGGCAACCTATATGGAAAGGAAATTAAACCTGCGAATAATGGTGTGCAAACAACGGCGGCTATTTCAGTTGGTTATGAGGATTTGTGGTCAAGCTTGCAGAGGAGAGTGAGGCGTCGGATAGAGAAGGAAGATTGGCCGTGGTTGGCCATCGCACCAGGTATTCTTGCAGCGAATGAGCTCATGAAAAAGTATATTAATCCAGAAAAATTAACGAAGCTGATCGTTTCTATTGAATATGATACGGTAAAGAGAGTCACCAGGGTGAGGTACAAGGTTGGTTCTGCTACATTAACAGTTTACGTTTCATGGGGCAGCAATACAGCATACTTTGCGGGAGGTATTGGGCCTTACCCTAATCCTTATCCATACCCTCACGATTATTCTAAAGCGATTGCGGAATCTGTCTACGAAAGAAGGAAAGAAATAGCACAAAGCATGTATGGTGCTGGTTGGGAGGGTTATCTCCAGTTTGTCCATGTCAATGCTATACATCCTGTTGCGACTTATCCTCCTCCGCCGAAATGGTATTACTTCACTGCACGCGTTGGTAGTGAGCCACACAGTTACACTTTAATATTGGAATATAAAGCCTGGGATTATTATCTCATGAAACCCGTTACTTACCTCCACTCGTTTACTAATGAAGCAACAAGAACGGACTATGTGGGTAAGGCTCGTCTTGAAGTGTACAAACTCTTCAATATCCTTAGCCCCAGAGTGCCCCCATTATTGGTGCCTTCCTGGACGAGAGAAGGAGGTTCACTTAAACTTGATTTTGTGTATTTTGTGCCTCTAGGGCCTCCATCTCCTTATATTGCTAACGCGCCAATTCCAGTAAAAGTAGGAATATGGCCAACAAAAGAAGATGTTACTATCGAAAAGAATATAGTAGATGCTGTGACAAAAGCGCGTACGGAAGCTTCCAGGAGAGTCGACGTAGGCTATGGCAATACGTGGGTGATGGATATCCGAATATTGAATGGCGGGTATCGCTTAGAGATAGGCACACCGCTCCGTACTATAACCTATGATTATTATAATAACAACAGGCTACTGCTTTCCTCATGGAGCGCCTCATCGATACTTGCAGGAGGAGGCCATGACATATGGACGCTTGCCACTAAATACCTGCGGGATAGACTCCAGAGTGATCAATTTGTGCTGCTAGGCGACTGGGGTAGGGTGACACAGAGCTGGACCGACAGCCTAGATTATCTTCAATTTAAACTTCCAGATGGCAGAATAGTAACGGTGCTCTATGATCCACTAACAGGCGAGATGCGAATATCATGGGATGACTCCTTTGAAGATTTAAATAAACCTGATGATAGAAGGCATAAAAAAGATGAAGATAAGGAGGGTGCCGTAGTGAATGAAGAGCTGCTTCAGCGAAAAGCCGTAGAAGAGACGGTTCAAACTCAGGCAGCCGATCCTGTTTTCGTCGGCCAGATGGCGAGTGAAACAAATAATAATATAATGCCAATACTGAGTGAAATTCATGATGCTGCAAAATAAATAATAGTAAGTAAAAAGTTGGGGACGGTTCTCGCTACAATTCCAGACCCGTCCCTCATAGAAAGATTCACTCCTCACAAAAAAGAGGCTCTAAAATCAGTTAAAAAGAGCCTCTTTTTAGTTATCGCGGAATTTTATTCTTGACGCGAAAAAGGCCTTGTGATAATCTAATCTCCCATATGAAAACCTTCAGAGTCGGCATAATCGGCTGCGGCACAATCTTTCCTATGCACGCCCAGTCTCTCAAAAATATTAAAGGCATAAAACTTGTAGCAGTCTGCGACATCAAGAAAAATCGGGCATTAGAAAAAGCCCGTATTTATAGGTGTAATTATTATACAAATTATAAGAGGATGTTCGATTCCGAGCATCTTGACGCAGTCCACATCCTAACCCCACATTACCTCCACATGCCGATGGTCGTAGAGGCAGCCAAACGAAAGATGAATATTCTCGTAGAAAAACCAATGGCTCTAAATCCAACCCATGCGCAGAAAGAGTGTGAGGCCGCCAGAAAGAATAAGGTTATCTTGGGGGTGATATTCCAGAATAGGTTCAATCCCGGCTCACAGCTTGTTAAAAAAAGGATAGGTGACGGCAGCCTCGGCAGGATGAAGAGCGCGAAGCTCGTTCTTACATATCACAAACCTGACAGTTACTATAAGAAGAGCGACTGGAGAGGCAGGATCCAAAAGGAAGGCGGCGGCGTTGTCATAGATCAAGCCATACACTATCTGGATATATTGAGATGGCTTGCCCCAAGCCATATAGATTATGTCGCGGCTGCCGTGAGCAATAGGATGCATTCAAATATAGATGTTGAGGATTCAGCGGAAGGCGTTATAAGATTTAAAAACGGATTTTATGTCTGTTTCTATCTCATAAATTATTATTCATACGATGCTGATCCTACGATAGAGATCGACTGCGAGAAGGCTCGCGTTCAGATATTAAAGGATTCTGCCTATATAGGATACTATAATGGCGGAAAAGAGAAGGCCGAACCACGGCCGGGGGAGTACATAGACTACGGCGACGGCACCAGGGATTACTGGGGCTATTGCCATTATAATCAGATAGCGGACTTCTATAATTCACTTCGCAAGAAACGTCAGCCTTTAGTTACAGGAGAAGACGCGCTTAAAACTCAGAAGCTCGTCTGGGCTATCTACGAGTCGTCGAAGAGAAAGAAGCGGATTCACCTATAAATAGGAAGCCCCTCGTCCCTCGCGTCCATGCGTAAGCAAAAGCCGCTCGGGACAAATTTTATTTCATAAAATTTGGAGGTTTCAATGATGGTACGAGTGGCAGTTATTGGTTGCGGTAAGATAGCGGAGCGCGCGAGCTTGCCGAATCTGGTGAATTATAAAGAGAAGGCGCAAGTTAGGGTATTATGCGATATAGTGGAGTCAAAGGCAAAAAGTTTAAGGGACAAGTTTGAATTATGCGGCGTCGATATAATCAAGGACTGGAAAAAGGCTGTAACCAGGCGGGACATCGACGTCATTTTTATAGATACTCCGAATTATCTGCATGAGGAAATGACTGTAGCAGCATGCAATAATAAAAAACATGTGCTGGTGGAAAAACCGATAACTATAGCTGTGAAGGCCGCAGACAACATGATAAAAGCGGCGAAGAAGAACGGCGTTTATCTGATGGTTGAACAGACGCAGAGATTCGATGCGGTCCATCAGGCGGCAAAAAAAGTCATAGATTCTGGGATCCTGGGGAAGATTCATAACATAAGGGGCCGCATCGGACACGCAGGCCCGGAGTATTGGTCTCAAGGGCAGGCTCACTGGTTCTATGACAAGAAGAAATCCGGCGGCGGAGCGATGATAGACATAGGCGTCCATATCACGGACCTCATCAGGTGGTTTGCAGGTAAAAAAATTACAGAGGTGTTCGCTACTATAAGAACTATAGAGAAGCCGGTAAAGGTAGATGATAACGCCACAGTCCTTTTTAAATTTGAGGATGGTTCGAAAGGCGAGATCGAGTGCAGCTGGACGACGAGGCCTTACGAGGTTTTGACATTCGTATACGGCTCCAAAGGTAAGATGATGACAGCAATAGGCACGGAAAAACCAGTTAGAGTTGTTATAGCAAAGACTAAGAAAGGCGAGGATCCAAACTGCACCCTGGAAGAAATGTATCCGGAAATCGGTCCCGGCGCGCCGTGGGAGAACGCAGTCCATTATTTTATAGATTGTGTTATAAAAGGCCAAATCCCTTTCGTCTCAGGTGAAGAGGGCCGCGAGACAATGCGCGTCATAAACGCCGCATATGAATCGAATAGATTAGGAAAGTGGGTGAAGGTGAAATGAAGTTAGGATTGTGCAGTTGGGCATATAATAGGACGTTTGCAAGCGGTAAATGGGATTTAGAAAAGCTGCTGCACGTATGTGCTGATGAGCTTAAAATAGGCGGCGTGGACATAATAGATGTACATTTCAAAAGCACGGATGTGGACTATCTATTGAAAATAAAGAAGCTTGCAACAGACCTACAGATTACCATATCGGCAGTCTCACCAGGAAACAGTTTCGGTAAGGACAACCCAAAAGATGAGGCGGCGGAGATAGAAAATATAAAGAAATGGACCGACATAGCATACACGCTCGGTGCGTCAAATTTAAGGATATTTGCTGGCTGGGCGCCTAAAGAAAAGCACGAGAGACTGTGGCCAAAGGTAGTGAATAGTATAAAGGCATGCGCTGACTACTCAGCCAAAAAAGGAATTACGCTTGCCATCGAATCTCACAATGGCGGCGGCTATCTTCCTACATCTATCGAGACGTTCAAGCTACTCAAAGATGTTAATTCACCATGGGTCAAGCTAAATGTAGACACAGGCAACTTTCAGGATAAGGATATGTATGAAGCATTGCGCAAGGCCATGCCATATGCGACACATATGCACTGCAAGATACATAAGCTTTCCAAAGACGGCCAAGAGCTGGAATTCGATTTTGACAAGATATTTACTATACTTAAGAGTGCGAATTATCGCGGATTTTTTAATGTAGAATATGAGGGCAAGGAAGACGAGATCGAATACGTGCCGAAGTCATTCGACATGGTCCGTCAGTTCATGAAGAAATACGATATGATATGAAAAAGAAAAAGGGATTCTTTACCGCACTAAACGAACAAAAATGGTCGTATATTTTTATTGCGCCCGCAGTCCTGCTATTTCTTATATTTGTAGTAGGGCCTTTAATAGCATCATTTTACTGGTCCTTCACCGAATATAACGGAATACACCCGCCGAAGTGGGTGGGGCTGGGCAATTACAAAAATATATTCTTTAATGATCCCAGGTTTTGGAAATCTATCCGGAACACGATATTCTATACGGTAGGGGTGATACCACCCGGCGTCGCCCTTTCGCTGATGCTGGCGATAGCGGTCGATCAGCAGATAAGATTCAAGAATTTCTTCAGAGTCATATACTTCATACCTTCGGTAACATCTATCATAGCATTATCAGTTATATGGAAATGGTTATTCGCCGGCGAAAAATACGGCCTTATAAATTACTTTTTGATTCTTACAGGACTTAAGCCCATCGACTGGCTCATGAGCCCGACGTGGACGCTTCCTGCGATAATGATAATGTCCATCTGGGCTGGCATCGGATACAATATGATACTTTTCTTGGCCGGACTGCAGACAATCCCGACGACCGTTTACGAAGCCGCGGATATTGACGGCGCCAATATGCTGGACAAATTCTGGCACATAACGCTGCCTCTTTTGAAACCAACTATGGTATTCGTCGTCATAATGGGATTCATTGCGTCATTCCAGGTATTCGAACGGATATATATTATGACGGAAACGGAATTTGGCATAGGCGGAGTATTAGACTCTGCATTGACTGTGGTTGCCTACCTTTACGATATGGGGTTTAGAAAGTTCCAGATGGGATATGCGTCTGCCTTGGGCTATATAGTATTTATAGTCATCTTTGCAGTGACTTTGATAAATTTAAAATTTATTAAATCTAAGGTTGAATATTAATATGGATATGACAAAGAGCAGAAAATTCCAAGACATAATAGTGAAGACTGTAATTTATGTCTTTTTATTTCTGGGGGCAGTATCTATGGCCATACCTTATATATGGATGTTCGTAACATCCATAAAGCCCATAGAGGAGATACAGTCGTATCCGCCGTCGTTCATCGTTAAACATCCTACTGCTCTTCCTTATCAGGACCTCTTTACGCTCATCCCAATGTGGCGCTACATATTTAATTCCATCTATGTAGCCGGAGCTGTCACAGTAGCGAATATATTCTTCTGTTCACTCGCAGGCTACGCGTTTGCCAAGCATAGGTTCTGGGGCAGGGACAAGATATTCTTCGTGCTGTTGGGCTCACTCATGATACCTTGGCAGGTTAATCTTATATCAGGGTTCATACTGATGAGAAAACTCGGATGGTTAAATTCCTATAATGCGTTGATAATTCCCGTCATGGCCGGCGTCTTCGGCGTATTTCTTTGCCGTCAGTTCATAATGTCCATCCCAGACGACCTCGTAGACGCCGCAAAGATAGACGGCTGCAGCGAATTCACTATCTATAGACTTGTTATTCTGCCTTTGATAAAACCGGTGCTTGCGACACTTGCGATATTTACCTTTTTACAGCAATGGAATAGTTTCATATGGCCTTTAATAGTGATAAATTCAAGTTCGATGCGGACCCTCCCTCTGGCACTGGCTGTCTTGAACGGCCAGTTCGGCACAAATTTCGCGATGGTTATGGCAGGGGCTGTGGTTGCGACGACGCCGATGCTCATAGTCTTCCTGTCGTTCCAGAAATATTTTATGAAGGGTATCGCATTAACGGGATTGAAAGGATAATAAAAATGCAAAATGTAAAATGCAAAAAGCAAAATTTAAATTCAAAATTTAAAATTATAGTTTTATATGTAGTCTTAAACCTGTTTATGTTTTCATGGGTGTCGTGTGCGCAGTCGAATGACGTATCGAAGACGCCGGACAATGATGTTATCTATTTGAAAGTGGAGAATGCAGTAGTTTCTAGTTTTGACGAAACTCCCGACTGGGCGCCTAAACCGAACGCTATGGCGCCGGTAGACGGCGATATGGACACGCGCTGGTCGTCGGGATACAGGGACGGTGAGTGGATATATTTTGATTTCGGAAAGCCGAAGACTATTTCGAAGGTCATCATAAAGTGGGAACAGGCGTATGCCACGAGCTATGAGATATCAACTTCAGATGATGCAAAGACTTGGAGTAGACTTATTTTGCTTGAAGGCCAAACTGGCGGGACGAGCGAAATTAAATTTCAGCCTGTGACAGCCAGATACGTTAAGCTTACAGGTTTAAAGAGGGTAAATCCGGAATGGGGCATATCGATTTGGGAATTTGAGATATACGGTCCAAAAGATAAAAACCCGGGCGAACTTCCATTGGAAGAGAGATTCAAGAAATCTAAAGAGAAGACAGAGCTGGAGAAGAAAAGAGACCAAATTAATCTTGTTGCTGGTCAGATTGTTCCATCTCCTAGCCCGCTTACCGATAGCGAATTCCAGAGAGGCGTGAACTACACGTCATGGAATGTAGTTGAATTAGGAACCGATTTATCTGATTACAGCCTAATCTATCTTTCCCAACTTGATGTAGGACACATAGCGCTTATGACAGTATGGTACCAAGATGACGCTGTTTCTAAGAGGATATATGTTGATCCGAAGAAGACCGTAAGTGATGAATCATTAGGACATGCGATAAATTTAATACATGCCTTGGGCATGAAGGTGATGTTAAAGCCCCATGTTGATCTGACGGATGAGGATGCAAGAGTTAATATACTGCCCAGCGAAGAGTGGTTTGCGAGCTATAAAGAGTTCATTCTCCATTATGCAGAGATCGCAGCAAAGTATAATGTAGAGTTATTATGCATTGGCACAGAATTATCCAACACGACTACAACAACATGGAAAGAGAAATGGTTAGATATAATTGGCGCGATAAGGAAAATTTATAAAGGCCCTATAACGTATGCGGCCAACTGGGATGAATATGAAAGCGTTTCATTTTGGCAGGATGTCGATTATATAGGCATGGATGCATACTTTCCACTTACAAAAAAGAATAACCCTCCGAAGGAAGAACTGGTAGCAGCATGGGAAAGCCATGCAAGTCTTCTTGAAAAGTGGCTCAAGGATACTGGCCTGAACAAACCTATCATATTTACAGAGATAGGTTACGATACAGTGGAAGGCTCAAACAAACAGCCATGGAGGGTATTGCCGACTCTTGCCATGCACGTTGAAAGCCAGGAAGAACAGGCGAACTGCTTAGAGAGCCTGTTAATAGTTTTAACCAAGAGGAGCTGGTTTAAAGGGTTCTATTGGTGGAACTATTTTCCGAGGCCCGACATAGGACCTTTAGGCTACACGCTGCGAGGGAAAAAGGGCGAGAAGATCCTCTCGGAGTGGTACAAGAAGCTCAGGTAATTTTTTGGCTTTACTTAGGCGTTTACTTTTGTGGCCGCATTGGGCAGCTTTACCAGCGGGTGCCCTTTCGGCTAATTTTGTGGCTCGCTGCAATTGATGTATTTAAGATTTCTTCGCCCTGTACCATATGGTACAGGGC
>JAHFGO010000072.1 GCA_023247385.1 Candidatus Omnitrophota bacterium
TCATAATTTCGTTACGCCGCGGTACTCTTCTATGCCTTTTAAGTTGAAGTAAGGAAGTATACACTGTGTGCGATCGCAACCCTGCATTATCAGCTTCTCATGCCCTTCTTTCATCTGTTTGAGTAACAGTATCTTCGAAGGGCAGACGAAACTGCAGAGGCCGCATTCAATGCAGTTAAATATGCCATAATTCATGAGCGTCTCATCAATGATGCCGCGCTTCACATATTTACTCAATAGATGCGGGATTATCCTGACAGGGCATATTTCTTCACAAAAACTGCAGGATATGCAGGGCCGTTCTTCGCCATGTTTATTGGTATCTGGTAACTTACGTATGCCTGGCAGCCAATTTGCTAAAAATGCTCGGGTGTAAGAATCGCTCCTCAAGCCTGCCTTTGCAAATGCCAAAAACTCTCTATGTTTATTCTCAGGAATAGCAATAACGTGCGAGGCTGTCCTCTCAACAGGCAGTGAGAAATCATTCAGCTCAAATCCGGTAAGCAGGCTATTCAGCACTACCCTGCGGGGAGAATCGTCCCTAAGCCTATCGGCGACAATATTTTTTAGCGGTGTCCCTACGCGCACCTTTAGATGAATATTCTCTTTGAATGATGGACCGCAGAGCGCCATAATCCTCTCGATCATGGGCATGCCTTCAGCCACCGCCTTATATACACCTAATACGGCCTGTATATTCAATACAACTACTCCTATATTCGCGGCAGAATAGCCGTAAGGAAATTTCTGGCCTAATATGGTGGGGACGAGCATCTCATCGTATCCTTGGGGATACTTTGGCTCCAGAGGATATATCTCTACCCACTCCAAATTGGATGATAACTTCTCAAGCTGTTCGATTATATTTCTTTTGTGCGCATTTATGGCTAAATGAACTTTGGAGTTGTGCATTATCCTCTTCAAAATCTTCACACCCTCAAAGAAATTTAAGAGCAGCTTGCCTTCCAGCAGTAGATCTAAAGATATATTATAAGGCTCTGAACCTACACCATGAATGATAAGGTGCTTTACGTCATCGGGCGAGATGATGGAGCTTTTGAATCTCGTGGGAATGCCCTCTCTATCCAATGAACTTACACCAGATAGATATACGAGTTCTTCCATTTTCTCGGTATTGAGCTTACCCCATTCTGAAGAATGTCCGGGGATGGGCTTTATCTCCTGCGAGTCATCAATCCGGCGGATGACCACCATGTTAATATCGCGTTTAAAATAATTCATTCGCTTTATATCTTCCACCAAGCCATTCACAGATGCATGCACTGGCGAGGAGATAGAATTATCGTCCCTTCCTATTATCTGACCGGCAAATACTCTATCGCCTTTTTTAACCTGCGCTTTTACTTCTGTGCCAAAGCCTTGTCTTAAGGGAATTATCGCTTGTGGAGGGAGTTGGTTTAAAACCATGGTTGGTGCGGCCTGGCCCTTGTAGTTCTTAAATCTATATCCGCCTTTGAATGTCCTGAATGGCTTGAGCATATATGCTTATTTGTATTTTAGATAAACCGGACAGACCTCTTTTTCTCCGGGCCTGCACTTTTTTATTTCCCAACATTTAGTAGAACTTAATATATTCTTAACGCCCTCAATATTAATTCTCTTTTTCTGTATCAAATTCTTAATGTCCTCTAAGCGCTCTATATCGCACTGTGAATAGAATCTATTTTTCGAAAGGCGGGCAGGCTTGATAAGGCCTTTTCTCTCCCAGATGCGCAATGTGGCTGGACAAACTTTCAAAAATTTTGCTGCAATGCCAATGGTATATACTGGCTCAGTATAACTAGTCTTCACTTCTGTTGTACCCTTTTTGACAATAATTAGGATTTTATATCATATGTAAAGGGTCTTTGCAAGTAAAATTTTTGCGCAATATTAAACTCTCCCAGAAATTTTTCGGGTCCTGCCGCTTCTCAAGGCCGCCAAGCCAGGGGACTAGAGCCTAATTTTGCCACTTTAGGACTTTGTTCACGGCTTAGAATTTTTTCGCCGTGTGCTACGGTTTACGTCTCGCAAATTTGCAGGAATTCCCTCCCCCGCACCATAACGGTGTGGGGTCGGTCAGTTCCTGCATTTGCTCGACGTAAATCCTTGCACACCGATCATCAATAAACAATAATGCCGAAAAAATTTAATAAGCCGCTTCACAAAGTCCTTCGTGCTGTATCCCAAAATTTTTCGGCTTCTCATTGATGGCAGAACTTTTATTTCCTCCTGCCCATTGAAGGGGCCCCGAGGGGTTCGTGCTGAGCGGGACGTAAAAATCGCGAGCGGGCATGGATTTTTGGCCCGCTATACATATTAATAGCCAAAAAGAGCGAGCGATTTTTCCGAGGCCGATTTTCCTCGCTGGGAAAAATCGGTCGTTCCCGCGAAGCACAACCCCGAGAGGGGCCCTTACGGAAGCAACACTTAAAAGTAAACGCCTCTACGCTTAAGCCGATAAAATTTTCACTAAAATGCCTCGGCGAGTTTTTTAGCGAGCGCTTGAGCCTGCTTCACCTTTTCTTCCTGAACCTGTGGCCCCGATGCATCCATGGGCTGAGCATTTATAAAAGCGATATCGGTCAATCCCACAAAACCAAATATTGCCCGGAGATACGGCTCCTGAAAATCATAAGAATGTGCCGGTCCTTCGGGACTATAATCGCCGCCGCGGCTTGTCACAATCACCATCCTTCTGTCCTTTACCAATCCCTCAACTCCTTGCCCCGTGTACTGAAATAGATATTTCGGCTGTATTATGATATCGATATACTGTTTTAATACGTAAGGAATACTAAAATTCCACATGGGCGTACTGATGAGGAATCTATCGGCAGACAAGAAGCGCGTGATATGTTTGACTATATCTTTCCATGCCTTTTGAAATTCGCCGGACAGATCTTTGCCGCCCAGCAGGATATATTTGCCATTAACTCTTTTCACAGTCAGTTCGGGTAGCTTTTCTTTAAATAAGTCTAATTCCTCGATGATATAATCGGGATGTTTCTTCTTAAAACTATCAAGAAATGCGTTTGATATTTTAAGCGTTCTGGATTCTTCTCCGCGAGGCGCAGCGATTATGTGCAGTATTTTTTTCATACTACCCTTCCTTTCGGCCGATGATTAAAGTGGTTGCGAATTTCGTATCTTTCCTTATTATATTTACAAGGCCTGCTTTTCGCATCCAATCCCGAACCTCGGACTCGGTATAGGTATCCCCCTCTTCTGTGGCTACCAGCATATTCAATGCGAATATAGCGCCATAATCGGGACGTACCCTGTCTTCATTCATAATAAAATCTTGTATCACCACCTGGCCGCCAGGATTTAAGCCTTGCGACGCTTTAAGAATCAATGCCTGATTCTTGTCGGGAGAATTGATATGGATAATGGCTGAAAGAAATACCAAGTCGAAACCACTGCCAAATTCATCGACATTATAATCTCCTGCAACAGTATTAATCTTGTCAGATAATCCTTCGGTTTTGATATATTTTTTTGTAAGCGGTACAACATTCGGTAAATCAAATACTGCCGCTGTGATTGCCTTTCTCGCCCTGACGAACGCCATTGAATATACGCCAGAGCCGCCGCCCACATCCAGAACCTTCGAAACCTTTTTAAGGTCGAGCAGCTTTATAACTTCCGATGCGCTCTTGTAAGCACGCTCATGCATAGCGGCAATAAACGCATCCAGCCACTTTTCACCACGCTCACTAATGGCTCGGCCGGATACACTCTTACCGTAGCGCACTGCCTGGGTAAGATCGGTCCACGTATCCCACATATTCACGTAGTGCATAAGGCCTCTAATAAAATTGGGACTATCTTCGCCGAGAAACTTCGAGGATGTCGGCGTATTTGAAAATAAAATACCCCTCTTCTTAAGAAGACCCATCGCGCATAATGCATTCAACAGTCTGTCTGTAGCACGCTCTGAAGCGCCAATAGCTCTAGCAACTTCCATTGAAAGCTTTTTGCCTTTGCCTAAAACTGTAAATACCCTGAGCTCACAGGCGGTGAGAAGAATGCGGCTTTTTTGGAAGGATAATGCTAATTCCACAAGCGAATTTGATGCGAACATTTTTATTTATTTCTTCTTTACGACTTTAAAGCTCCACGTGTCATACAGGCTCCAGAGCATATTTTTATCATCGCGTTGTTGCACATGCCAGCTATATAAAGCGCCGTCCTCAAACTTATCCGCAGGAATCTCAACCGAAAAGACATCGGGCTTGAATTCTTCGCCTGCAACTACTTCGTAACTGAAACCTTTATAGACTCTAAACCTATAGGATTGCCGCCCACCGCCAGGCAGCGGCTGCTGTTTCCATCTGAAAATCAGGCTCGTCTTGCTTGTTAGATCAACTATTGAGTCATTATCAGGCTCAAGATATGCTACCCGCGGCACCTTCAGCCGTTCGCTTCCTGCGTAAAGGAGTGCCGTAATTGCAATAGTCAGCATAAGCGTAATTAAAATTACCTTTTTCATATGCCTGCAATCATGCAATAGCATATGGAACTTCTCTAAGTATAAAGTTGGGTTTATGCGAAGTTTCATCATAGCCCTCCACGACTGTTTATCGTATGCATTAATTATCCCATATCCCCGGTATTTTTTCCATGCAAAAGACACACCTTCCCTTCCTAATATTATTTTCTAATACCGCGTAACCGTACCTACGTATCAGGACCCTGCCGCACTTTGGACAATAAGTATTTTCTCCTGGATGGCCAGGCACATTACCGATATATACGTACCTCAATCCGGATTTTAGCGCTATCTCTCTTGCCTTCTCCAATGTTTCGATAGGCGTGGTGGGCAAGTTAGCTAATTTATACTGCGGGGTAAACCTGGAGAAAAATAGCGGCGTATCCGGGCCCATGTTATTATATATCCATTCGCACATCTTGGTAATCTCTGCCATATCATCGTTTAAAGTCGGCACCACCAAATTAACTATCTCCGTCATAACCCCCTGTTTCTTTAATTCCTTTAAAGCGGCTAAAACGTATTCCAAGTCCCCTCCCACTATCTTTCTATAAAATTGCTTATTAAAACCTTTTAGGTCAATCTTAATCACATCAAAATAAGGGGCGAGTTTTTTCAACGGCTCGGGATTTATATAGCCGGCGCTCACTAACACATTTTTAAGCCCCTTCTCTTTGGCCAGCTTCGCGGTATCCAGCACATATTCATAAAAAACTATCGGCTCTGAATAAGTGTAGGCGATGGAATTGCAGTTATTGGCTATTGCAGCAGCTACCACCTCCTCAGGAGTTAAAATCTTTGTGGGATTCTTGACCTCTTCGGGATAGCACTGAGAGATCTCCCAATTTTGGCAAAAACTGCATTTCAAATTACACCCTACGGTAGCGATGGAAAAAATACGGCTTCCAGGCAACATATGATACACGGGCTTTTTTTCTATTGGGTCGATATGCACGCTCACTGGCTGGCATACACAAGGGTCTTAAGTCGACCCGCTACATTCATTCTCACGCGGCATATGCCGCGGGCACCTTCCGGAAGAAAACAGCGAAACGGGCATAGCTCGCACTGCACGCCCAAGCAATCCTGTGTCTCCCACTCTGCCTGCCTGACCCTCGTCTCATCGACAGGAATAAGGCTATTGACTGTCTGTGGAGGTGGGTATATTGCAATAATAAAAATTACGCTTAGACAAAAGATGATATTTAACGCTAAATTTAGATATGCCCTCACGTTTTTCATGACCGCCTAATGTCCTTAGATAAAATTAAGAATATGACCAGCCCTACAAATCCCATAACAGCAGAAAAATTTAATGCCCCCAATAGGCCGAAGAAAGGTATTATAAAATTTGTCGAGAATATCGCTCCTGAGGCCGCACCCCAGAGATCGGCTGCATAAAGGGTGCCGGCTTTTGCCATTATCTCGTTGCTTTTAACAAGAAAACCGGCAACGACAAAAGCGACGCCTACCGTGGTTCCAATAAACATCAAAAGCATCAAAAAAATAATTATATTTTGAAAG
This sequence comes from Candidatus Omnitrophota bacterium, assembly GCA_023247385.1. Lineage (GTDB taxonomy): Bacteria > Omnitrophota > Gorgyraeia > 2-01-FULL-45-10 > 2-01-FULL-45-10 > JAHFGO01. The sequence goes on from JAHFGO010000072.1 coordinate 6,020, forward strand.
GCTGGTAAATTAACAAGGTGCGGAATAAAATAGCCTATGCATATAGACAAGGCAATAAGCCCTAACGATAATCCAATCAGAAAAATGAAATTTTTTCGTTGTGAGGCACATTTAAGCCGAAGGCCAAAAACAGCGCCCAAAAATAATCCAAACATGAATGACGCAAAAAGAATTCCCATTTGCCAATAGACGTATCCTGAGATAACCTGAAAGCCCAATAAGAGTATTACCTCCAACAAAATGCTCATGAACCCGAGGGCAAAAATCAGAACGGACTCTTTCCTATCGACAAAAAATATCAACGAACCCTTTTTCCGGAAAATAATAAAAGCGATGATAAGCCCTAGAAGGGATAGTGCAAGATACTGAAGGGGCGAGGTAAATTTATTCAGCCAGAAGTTGCTAAAATAATAGTATGTAGTTGGCCTAAAATCTCTGTTAGCTTCAACGCCAGGCGTTCCTTCCAACAGCTTTTTTAATTCTGTGCGCCTATTAGCTGTGAGCTTGTACTCGATGTACGAAGGAACAAAATAGCGATTAGAGATTCTCCTATTATTGAAATGTTCCAAGATCGTTTCTTTTCGCATATCTATTGCCGACGGACTAGCTAGGAAGGTAACGATGTCTCCAGGTATAATCTCTATATTATCGAACACGGACCTCAATGTAAGATAGACCGAAGAATTGAACTTCCGCGTCTGTGGGGAGAGGTAATTTTCAGAGGATGCAACGCTCAAGCCCAATACGCCGTTTGGGCTGAGCACAGATTTTATCTGCGAATAAAACTCTTCGGTATAAAATCTATTGAGCTTAAGATTCGGGACCTCCTGAATATTGATAATTACAGCGTCATACTTATTTTCTTTATTTTTAACAAAATTGCGCGCATCGCCGTAATGGATATTGACATGAGGATTCCTTAGGGCGGCAATATCTTCGGCGTCCAAATAAGGCATCACCAAATCAAGAAATGAGTCATCCAGGATAACATAATCCACTGATTGTGGATCGTGCTTGAGGACTTCTTTAAGTGCACCTAAAGAGACGTCTCCCATAACCAAGACCTTGCTAGGATTGGCACTTGCAAGTAGCGGCCAATCCGCGATAGGCTCATAATTTTCAGGGCTAGGGAAGCTTGCCGAAAGCATGCCATCTATAAAAACATTTTTAATGCTCCCCATCTTCGCCAGCGATAGAGTGGCGTTTCGGGCTTCTCTTTGTTGCAGAAGCTCGTATCCTCTCCATTGAATTCTATCGACTATCGGCTCAATTTTAAAATTAACAAACAATACGATCAAAGCCAATGCGATCAATGGTGAATTTTTAATAGATATTTTCTTAGCAGATATAACAAAACTGGCTGTGATACAACCCAGGGACAGCGCTAAAATAATGATAAATGTCGGCACGGTACCGATTAATAAGTAGGTGAATAACGCCCCCCCTATTACCGAACCTAATGCCTCGTACAAATAAACACGGCCTAAGGCGGCTTCTGGCTTTATCTTATCGGATGCAATGGCACAGGCTAAACTGAACTGGCCACCGATTACAAAACACACAAAACTCATTACAACAAACGTAAGCAGAATCGTAGGCACCGGACCTATGAACTCTCCGAAGCTGAATACGCCTTTACTCAATCTTATTGACAGAACCACGAATGGCAACGATAGTGAAAGTGCTAAAAAACCGTAAGAAAAATAGTCCGCCACTTGCTGTTCTTTCTTTAACAAGCGTCTCGCCAATAGACTGCCAAGGCCAACCCAAAATAGCCAGGAAGATAAAAATGTTCCAAGGAATAGCTCACTGCCGTAAAAGAGAACCGATAATTCTCTAAAAATTACCAGCTGCGTCAGCATTGCCAATAAACCGTAATATAAAAATACAGAATTATACATAATCTACTAGAAAGCAGTCTATTTTATCACACCGGATATTCCCACAAATAAAAACCATAGGCTGGACAGCAGGGCCACCATTAGGCCTATTTGTTTAACTCTTTCAATACGGTTAAGGTATGAGACAAAAACTAATGGAATCATGTAAACCGACGTTCCCAAAAAAAAGGCCAAGAACAAGACTACGCCCCTCAACATGCTATTCAAGGTCCAAAGGCGGGCAAGGCCTATCAAAAAAGGCAGGCAAGGATTCAGGCCTGAAAATAAACCAAGGAAAAACGGTATGCGCGTCAACCTGAAACGCTGAAGAAAGGAATTGCAAAATCTGGAATCGGCGAAGTTATGAGTTAACGCATAAATTAACATTAGTAATGAGGCAGCGATCAAACTAAAATGTGAAAATTTAACTGTAAAGATATTGGGATAAGTTGTCCCTACAAAGCCCATGATAAGCGCAAAAGTGATATAAGCTATTAGCCTGCCAACCATGTACGACAATATTTTTTTTAAATTTTCAAATACCTTATGTTTCGCCTCGCCTAAAAGATATGGCATAAAAAAAACAAAACATGTCCCTAAACAATAAACGCCGCTAGATAAACCCAGTATCAGTCCTTCGAAAATTATCTGAATCACTTTATGCCTATCAATTGTAAAATCGCCCGTGGCACAAATGAGCCTGACATGACCCCAGTCATCAAGAGTGACAGGAAGATGAAAATGTCTCTTATTTCAATCTGCCATTTCGTTTGTTTGAAGAAAGGAATGGCTGCCAAATTATTCGAGACCACTATATTTATTGCATCGACGGGACAGGTATCAATGCACTTGCCGCATTTATTACAATATGATGTTATCTTATATTCATCCGATTTTTGCCTTTCTATTGCAAATACAGGACACATATCATAGCACTTTCCGCAGAGCGTACACTTCTCTTTATCTATGGTCACTCTATAGGGGCTGGCTTTGCCGCAAATACTTACTAGCGCTCCAAAAGGACATATAAGCGAACAAAATGTCCTTTTTTTGCTTAAGGCAGGAAGTAAAATTATAAATACCACCAAAAACAACAAGAAGAACGTAACTTGAGAAAACCTGATGATCGGCTCCTTATCCCAAAAGGCTGTTGTAAGTTTAAGGGGACAAAACCAATTACAGAAGACAGGCAGCCCCTGTAAAAAAGATAGGATTAACAGAAATACCAAAAAGGCTATCGGAAAATCGCGCCACGGATACGGGATCTTTAATTTTATCAATGGCTTCTTTATAATTTTTGAGCATGATTCATCAAGTCCCCCATAAAAACAAACCCAGGAACAGATTCCCTGGCCTATCGTAAACATTATCAAAAGCCAAAAAAATCCCAGAGTTAAAACACCCCAGACGCGCCATTGTCCGCTGGTTATAGCCAAGAATTGACTGTGAACAAAATTAAATAACGTGGGCGCCTGGGCGATATGGCAATATGGCGGGATCGTTTTACCGAACGACAGGCAACGGAAGAATTTAAATTCCAGGAAAAAGAAAAAGGCTATTAAAATAAAGAGGATCGACCGGTATCTCGAGATGCTGCCACGTCGATATATGCACAGGCCCAGGTAAGACACAACCAGTGACCATATGAGCTTGGCATAAAAAAGCGGCTGATTGCCACTTGCCGAAATGAAAGAAAAAACCGACAGCAATATAAATAAAGCAACAACGAAGGCTACCCTAACATGTTTACTAGATGCCTTTTTCATGACAGGCTATTTTTTTCTGTGTCATTAATTAGCATAACTATGTAATCCTGATAATAAATAATTTACACCAAAATAAGTAAAAAGCATTGCCAGGAATCCCGCTACCGATAACCAGGCTGCGCCTTTTCCCTTCCACACTTTTTTTAGACGGGTGTGCAGATAGATAG
>JAHFGO010000129.1 GCA_023247385.1 Candidatus Omnitrophota bacterium
CGACTTGATGAAAGTCCAGAAAGGGTACGAAGAGGCGATCAACACTTTTCTGGGAAGCGATGTCCAGCTTGTTATTACGGAAAGCGAAGACGATATCAGCAAAATTATAGAGCATCTGAAGGCGAATAATTTAGGGAAGGCCGCATTTTTTTCTCTAGAAACTCTTAAAAAGATGATAAGCCGTGATAAAAAGATCAAGGTAGATGCACCGGAAATAAATCTGATCCCCCTTAGAAATTTTGTAAAGATAGATACAAGGCTCGATGTTATCGTAGATCATTTTTTTGAAGATGCATATTTGGCAGAATCGTTTGAAGACGGCATCGAGACTTTTGATTGTTCTAAGTCAGTAAAAGTAGTTACCAAGTCGGGCCTCATGTTTGATAGAGGCAAGATTTCCGGGGGGAGCGCTGGCGATAATGATGAATCTTTACTCATCGGTCGTAAAGAGAGATTAGAGGATCTAAAAATAGAATTAAAAAAATTGGAAGATAGGATAATGTCTCTTCATTCCGCCCGAAGCCAGAAGATCGAGAAGAATAATGCCTTAAAGCTCGAGATAAGCTCCCTGGAAGATAGTTTGCATAAAGAGGATATAAATTTAGCAAATATCAAAATGAAGAAAGATGCGCAAGAAGATAATTCTAATAAGCTGAAGGATGAGATAGGATTATTAAACTCGGAACTTTTAGAGACAGATCAGAGTATAGATGAATTGCGCAAGAAAGGAGAATTGCTCAATAGTGAATTAAATAATATCGAGACAGAAAAGGTGGCGACACAGACCTTCATAGAGGAATCTCAAATTTTAGTTATAGACAAAAGGGCTGAAAAGGAAAAGGCAACACTTGAAATAGCGACCTTAAAAGCCGAAACGATATCTCTGGAGAAAGAAGAAGAGAATGTGAGAAATAATTTAAAGGGGCAAGAGGCCCTTCTCTTTGATTTTGAAGATACGCTTTATTCAAAAGAGACAGATCTGAAAGATTCTGTGGGTAAACTTAAATTCCTCGAAGATGAGATAGTGCAATTAAATACCAAAAATGATACAACAGCGAAAATCCTTTTATCTCTAAATGAAGAGATATCCAGGATAGAAAACTCCAGGTCAAGGCTTGTAGATGACTTGAGCATAGATGATATTCAACTGAAAGAGAAAGAAAGAGAGTTGAATATTTTAAGAAATCAAGTTAGAGATTTGGTTGTGAAGCTCACCGAGTTGAATTATAAAAAGACAAATTTAAAAGACAGGATCTTGCAGGCCTACAAGATAGATTTGGAAAGCGTCCATCATATAGAGCTGGAAGAGAATGCGGATTGGGATACAATGAGGTCTGCAGTCACCGAATTGAAAGAGATGCTTGAAAGGATGGGGCCCGTGAATCTTGTGGCTATAGATGAACACAAGGAGTTAGAGGAACGCCACGCATTCTTAGTCCACCAGCAAGAAGATCTAGTTAATGCAAAAGATTCTTTGCATAAAGCCATACAAAAAATAAATAAGACCACCAAGGAATTATTTTTAGAGACATTCCAGAAGATACAGGTTGAATTTAAGAATTTTTTCAGGCTTCTTTTCGGTGGAGGTCAGGCTGAGCTTATCTTGATAGATGAGCAGGATATATTGGAGTCAGGCATAGAGATAATAGTCCGACCACCAGGGAAGAAACTGCAGAATATAATGTTATTATCAGGCGGCGAGAAGGCACTTACTGCCATTGCCCTCCTGTTCTCGATATTCAAAGTTAAGCCAAGCCCATTCTGCGTGCTTGATGAGATAGACGCACCGCTTGACGAATCGAACATAAATAGATTTGCAAATGTCCTAACGGATTTTCTAAAAATATCGCAATTTATTATCATAACCCACAATAAACGCACAATCGAACTTGCCGATGTTATGTATGGAATAACCATGCAGGAGAGAGGGGTATCAAAAATAGTATCAGTCAAATTTTTAGCTGAGAAACCGGCAAATCAAGAAGAGAAGATAGTCAGCGTTGCTTCCTAACATCAAAGATCCTTTCTTTCTATTCCCATAGCCTTTGAGTAAAGACATGACCTATTCTTGCCAGCGCGCTTCGCTTCATAGAGCGCCATATCAGCTGCAGTAATCAACTCATCCTTTGTATTAGCATCTTCAGGATATGTTGCGATCCCGGAACTTATCGTAAGACATTTATCAGATGGAAGGTTATTTTCCTCAGCGTATAATCCCTCTACCTCATTTCTCAATCTCTCAGCAAATAGCCTTGCATTTTCTTTCGGAGTATGCGGCATGATGATAACGAACTCCTCACCGCCATATCTTGCCACAATGTCAAATTTCCGAGATTTGCTTTGCAAGATATTCGCTATTTGTTTCAGCACCTCATCACCTTTCAGATGGCCAAAGGTGTCGTTATAATTTTTAAAATTATCCACATCTATCATGACCAGGCTCACATTCGTGTCTGTGAGCTTTGATTTTGCCAGCTCAAGCGAAAGGTCCTTTTGAAACTTGCCGCAATTCCACAGTTTTGTCATCCAGTCTATATTTGTCAAATACTCCGTCTCTTCATACAACCTGGAATTCTCAATAGCGAGGCCAGCATGAGTTGCGAACATCGTCAGCATATTAACATCGGATTTCGTAATAGGTTTTTTATTGAATACGTTATCCACAAGAATCGCGCCTAAAACCTTATCCTTAGTCTTTAGCGGGACTGTGACGAAGAAGTCTGTATTTAGTGTCTTTTGTATATGGTGATCAACCATCTTTTTGGCCTCTTGCGTCGTTATCTCGAATGCCATTCCTTCTAATATGGTCAAGGCTAGAATCCCCATATCCTCTCGCAATGGTATCTTTACACCTTTCACTATACTATTAAGTTTTGATTCAGGATCTTTTTTAAAGGTATCGTAGGATGCTATAAAATCGTCCAGCGTCATTTTTCGTTGTGATATAGCATGCCATATCTTTCCAGCTTCCTCTGCCGTATGCGGGCCTATGCCCATAACGCCTTCCAAGACGCCCTCTTTCTCATTTACTAAAAACAGCATTGCCCGATTGAAGCCAAGCCCTTCGTGAGACGTAAGGGCTGTCAATATGATGTACAATACCTGATCCAGTTTCAGGGTAGTCCTCATCGCATTCGAGATTTCGTAAAGTAACGAAAACTCCCAATTTAGCCTTTCGTACTCTGCCCTTAGATTATGCTCTTTATCTTTTTCCATAGTGATTATAAGCATAGCACAATTGGGCCGAGGTGTCAATTTGCTAAAACGCATTTGCTAAAACGCATTAAAATCTATTGACAACTTTTTAAAAAAGTGTATAATAAATTGCATCTTCGGGGTGGGGTGATTCACTTTTTTGGTGGAAATTCCTCGACCGGCGGTTAAAGCCCGCGAGTCCGGAAGCTTGGGGACAGAACTTGTGAAATTCAAGTGCCGACCGTACAGGCGGGATGGAAGAAGATAAATTAGTTGAGAGTTATTATTAGATAATAATAAAATCAAACCCCGAAGTAATTTTTCGGGGTTTTTTATTTTAAGGAAGATAGATGAAGCTGAACACAATTCCTGAAGTTTTGGATGATATAAAAAAAGGCAAGATGGTAATAGTCATCGATGATGAGGATCGCGAAAACGAGGGCGATCTTATCATAGCGGGGGCCATCACAAGGCCTTCTGATATAAATTTCATGGCAAAATATGGAAGGGGTTTGATATGTGTGCCTATGGAGGGCTTGAGGCTCGACGAGCTTGGCTTGCATCCAATGTCAACCAAGGCGCCAGATCCTTATAAGACAGGCTGGGCAGTATCCTGTGATGCGAAGCATGGCATTACAACAGGTATTTCAGCGCATGATAGGGCGCATACTATAAATGTTTTAGCGAATCTAAAGACCCGCCCAAACGATATAGTGAAACCAGGGCATATATTTCCGTTACGCGCAAATGAAGGCGGCGTCTTAGTAAGGGCTGGCCACACAGAGGCCTGTGTGGATTTGTTAAGACTTGCAGGCCTCTATCCAGTTGGCGTCATCTGTGAAATTAT
>JAHFGO010000130.1 GCA_023247385.1 Candidatus Omnitrophota bacterium
TCGACGTTGTTCGCCACACTTACGACACAACAACCCTAAAGGATAAGAGGCTCGGGGACAGGGTCAATATCGAACTAGCCCTCAAGGCCGGCGACAGTATAGGCGGCCACTTTGTTTCAGGCCACGTAGACTGCGTTGGCAGGATAGAGAGGGTGCTCAAGGGCCGGGGCGATATGGAACTTAGGATAGCCATCCCTCGAAAGTTTGCGGAACTCGTTGTGGAAAAGGGGTCGATCGCGATAGACGGCACGAGCCTTACAATCGCGAAGATAAAAGAAGATAGAGTCATGATATATGTCATTCCGCATACTATGAACGCTACAACGCTTGGTTCGAAGAAGGCCGGCGATGAGGTCAATATCGAATTCGATATGATGATGAAGCAGGCAGCGCGAAATAAGGAGATTTCAGGCGGCTTGAGGATAACAGAAGATCTTTTGAGAGACAGGGGTTTAATTTGAAAATAGCCGCGCCATGTGATATACTTCACTTTAAAAGGAGGCTTTACGCTATGAAAAACGTTGTAACGAAATTTATGATGATTATTCTCATATCTTTTATCGGTACGTCAACATTCGCCCCAGGTGCGTTCTGCGACGATGCCCTGACAAAATTAGGCCGCGGCGCGGCGAATGTCATAACGTCCCCTTTTGAGCTGACGAATCAGATGCAGAAGGAGAACAACAGAAACGGCAGCTTTGCCGGCCTGACCGTCGGGCTTATCAAGGGCGTATTGATGACAGGCGTGAGGGCAGCCGTAGGGGTATATGAGATAGGGACATTCCCCATCCCGTTCCCGCGCGGATACGGGCCTGTCCTGAAGGATCCGGAGTACTTCCTGGAAGACAGCACAGTATAAATCTTTTTTTCATCCAAGTCCCGCCTCATTTTAATCCGCAGATGAACAACCCTTGTCTCTCGCTTTATTCCATGTTATACTAATATAATTCGGGGCGTAGCGCAGCTGGTTTAGCGCGCTTGGTTCGGGACCAAGAGGTCGACGGTTCAAATCCGTCCGCCCCGACCAAAATAAACTTCGGTGATTTTTTAAGGGGGAATCAAGATTTTTTAAATGCGTTTCGGCAAAAATTTCTTTTCGTAACTGCTTTTGTATTCAGGGATTAAATCAAAGGGCTCTTTAAAATCAAAAAGGGCTTTTCTGTCCAGCAGGCGGCGGTTCGTTCCAATTTTTTCCACCAAGTCCTTAATTTCGTAGAAATCTTCTGATGTAGCAAGTTTCTCGGCTGAGCAAGCAGTATTTATCCATTCCCGCAATGGTTCGTTCCAATTGTTTCCCTTTCGCCAAAAATCCCGCTTTTTCTCTAAGAGTTCAGTCTTTACCTTAATCAACTCATCTTTTTTTATAAGGTAGGTTTCCTTTTCAATAGTTCCATCCAGAAAGGCGTTTACCGACTTATCAAGCTTTTCGTCAGTTTCTTTAATTTTAAGTTCCAGGTTTTGGGCGAAAGATTTTGATACTTGAGTTTGCTCTTTTTCCCAAATTTCCACTTGGGCACGCATCTTCTCAATCCAATCTTGGCAAAGAGCGACTTTTGAAAGTGAGTCTTTTAGTTGAGTAGCCAGTAAATCTTCTCTTAGGTATCTTTGAGAGCAGGGGCCAAGCCTTTTAGTGCAGCGGTAATATCTATAAGTGCCACCATGACCGTGAGCGTATTGGGCGGTTACTGCTGCGCCACATTCGCCACATCTTAATAAACCAACGAATGGAAAGTTATGGCCCTTTTTACTTTTTCTGGGTTTGGCTCGGTCTTTTAATATTTTCTGTACTATTTCAAAAGTCGCTCGGGAAACAATTGGCTGAAATTTACCTTCATAAGTTTCGCCATTATGGACGATTATACCTGTATAGATTGGATTAGAGAGCGTATGTTTAACAACTGCTTTACAAAGACGCTTCCCTTTCTTGCTTGCCACGCCCAAAAACTTAAGGCGTTCGGCTAAGCTTTCTAAGGTATGCCTTCCTTGAGCAAATTCTTCAAAGGCTTTGCTTATCACTCTTGCCTTTGTTGGGTCTGGCTCAATGTTTCGTGTTTTGGGGTTATTCACATAACCAAGAGGAGCAAGTCCAATCCATTCACCGCGCCTAAGTTTTTGGCGTATCCCACGCTTTACATTTTCCGATAAGTTATCAGAATAATATTTTGACTGGCCAAAGGCGACCTGTAGCATAAACAATCCTTGAGGCGTTGGCTCAAACCAGAAAGTAGGAAAGCGCAAAGAAACCAGCTTCCCTGTATCAATGAGATAGATGATTTGCCCGCCATCAACCGAGTTTTTCGCAAGGCGATCTGGATGCCAGGCTAAGAGGCCAAGTGGTTCGCTGCATTCATTAATTCTGGCAAGCATCTCATTAAAGACCTCTCTGCCGGGTTTCTTTGCGCTCTTGCTTTCAATAAACCTTTCAGTTATCTCTAACTTTTCACGCTAAAAGCGGGACTACGAACCGCCGCCTGCTGGATAGAAAAGCCCTTTTTGATTTTAAAGAGCCCTTTGATTTAATCCCTGAATACAAAAGCAGTTACGAAAAAGAAATTTTTGCCGAAACGCATTTAAAAAATCTTGATTCCCCCTTAAAAAATCACCGAAGTTTATTTTGGTCGCAGCTATTGAACGCTGCTCGAACCTATTTTGAGAATTTAATCACTGTAACTTAATCTTTAGGCACCGCCCTTGACATCGCAGATGTCAAGGGCTCCCACATCTCCCGTGTCCCATTCGCCCCGCTTGGGAGCGGGGCTCATTCGGCGCCAGCCTTGGTCGGCTGGCTTCTTGCTAATTTTATTGCGTGTTCGGCTCTGCCCCCTTGACATTTTAGAGACTTGCTAAAAATCCGAAGTAAAATGTCAAGGGGCGTCCTCACGCCAAAGAGTTTTTACACGCTAAAAAATATTTGTTTAAAAGAAGAGTTCGTCCGCTTACCGCCTACAACAATTAAAATAATCTACGAAGGCGGTATGCAGAGCCTTTCGCGTATGTCGCTTCCAAAGCCAACTGGCAAAATTTTCAGGTGGCGAGGCAAAATTTTGTCTACAGAAACAAGAAATCGGCTTTAGACGATTTTGCAGTGGTTAGCTTAATATTCTATGCTCTCCTAACCAGAACAAAAATCAAAAAAGACTAGCAGGCAGAAAACCAGATATCTTTTAGCTCTTCAAAGAGCGTTGGGTTGTTAAAATCATTGGTAGGAAATGTTTATTCTCTTTACTTTAATTAAAGTTATGTTACAATATATACGGTCCTAATAATACGTTCCAAGGTGTCTTAATATAATAATAGTAAAATATTACTATAATGTCAAGAGAAAATATTTTGGCTCGTAAAATAAAAAAGTACCGTAAGGGATTAAAAATTTCACAAGATAGACTATCTAAGTTATCCAATGTTACCTATAACACGATTATAAAGATAGAATCAGGCCGAAACAAGAACCCCACAATAAAAACATTGATGAAAATAGCCGTTGCCTTAGGCGTTAGCTTAGATAGATTAGTAAAAGAAGGAGATAAGTGAACGGAACCTCCAGAGAGATAGAGCCACAAAAAATATATTTTAAGGTTGCGTCTAAACTTGGCGTTCTAGTTAGCACCACTAAAACTTATTGGGATGTTATCACGCATATCAAGCATCCCACAGTAAAGGGCAGAGAAGCAGAGGTCAAGCGAGTTCTTACCGATCCCGATGAAATCCGGGTTAGCAAGAAGGATAAAGCCGTATTGTTGTTTTATAAAAGAATTGGAAAATATTATCTTTGTGTAGTAGTGAGATTTTTCAAAAAGAGGGGTTTTATTATTACGGCTTATTGGACGAAAAAGATTAAGGAGGGTGAATTAAAATGAAAAAGGTAAGATTGTATTATGATTCCAAAGGAAATACTTTAAATATTTGGTTTGACGACCCACAGAAAGAGCATATTTGCGAAGAGACAGGCGAAGAAGTAATTCTGGTTAAAGATAAAAAAGGGAAAGTTATCGGTTTTGAGAAATTAAATTTTCTTCTGCACCCTAAAGAG
>JAHFGO010000003.1 GCA_023247385.1 Candidatus Omnitrophota bacterium
CAAAAAGAAACTATTACAACCACAGTTTGGTTATTTATCCAGGAGATCGCGCCAAAGAAGAAAAGGGCAATTACCGATATTCCGGCTGACAGACCGTTCATATTGTCCAACAGATTAAAAGAGTTCGTCATGCCAATGACCCAAAGATAGGTAAAAATGAGATTCAAATAATAATTTCCAAAAAACGATAAGCGCAGGCCGGATTTATATAAGATCATAGCCGCCAGAAATTGACCTAATAATTTTATATTTGGACCCATTCCCATCTTATCATCAATGAGCCCCAGCACTAACAATATTGATGTGCCCGAAAGTATCGCTAGAATCTGACTCTTTTGACTAAGCATCACCACGTCCCATTGAGATAAGATGCCTATAAAAAAGGCAATAAATATAGCGACGCCGCCCAAAAGCGGAGTGGAGTGTGCATGTCTTTTATTGTTTTGTGGATAGTCGAGGTATCCCATCTTTAATGCCACCACGCGCATAAGGGGCGTTAATAATAGGGAGACCACTGCGGTAGTTATAAATACCTCTAATATGTCAGCCGCCCTTAACATTTCTACCTTTGAAAATATTTTATAGTTTGTGTCAATATCCCATCTATGTCGATTTTAGGGGAAAACCCTATCAATTTTTTTATTTTGGATATGTCCGGGCATCTATGTCTCATATCTTCAAAACCCTTTTCATAAGCCTTTTCGTATGGGATATGGAGTATCTTGGATTTGGATTTGGTGAGCTTGAGCACCTTCTTCGCAAGTTCATTTATAGAGATCGCGTTGGGATTGCCTATATTAAATATCTCACCTATCGATTTTTTATTTTCAGAAAGTTCAATGAGCGCCTTTACGACATCCTTGACGTAAGTAAAACTTCTTGTCTGATTACCATCGCCATATATCGTGAGCGGTTGACCGAGGAGGGCCTGTTTAATCAGCCTAGGTATGACCATCCCATACCGCCCGGTCTGCCTTGGGCCGCATGTGTTAAAAAACCTGACTATGATGACTGGCAGTTTCTTTTCACGCCAGTATGCCAACGCTAAAAATTCATCGATCGCCTTGGTGCATGAGTAGCTCCATCTCGTAATGGTTGTCGGGCCTAGCACCCTGTCATCATCTTCGTTAAACGACCTTTTACCAGGCCTATCTTTCCCATAGATTTCTGAGGTCGATGCCAGAACTACCTTCTTCTTGCCAGATATATTAGCCAGCTCCAAGATAATTTCTGTGCCCTGGACGTTTATCTGAATAGATTCAAGCGGATTATCGATGATGTATTCTACTCCAACCGCTGCCGCTAAATGATAGATCACGTCGCATTTTTTGATAAGTCGTCCCATCAGATTTCTATTCATAATGGTATCGATATGATAGAAAAATCCTGGATTCGCTTTAAGGTGATTTATGTTCTCCATGGTTCCAGTTGAAATGTCATCAACTATTATAACCTCTTGCTTTCGCCTCAAAAGTTCTTCTGCTAAGTGCGACCCTATAAAGCCGGCGCCACCGGTGATGAGACTTCTCATTATTTTTAAACCCCCTTAGACCTTGTTATTTTTTTCTCAAAGCACGCGTCGTATAAGTTCTCGATATCGTTCAGCAAGCGCTTTTTCGAATATTTTTCTATCGCAAGTTCTCTACCGCGTCGCCCGAATCTCAATCTTGTTTCTTTATCATCCAAAAGGCTAAAAAGTTTGTTTGAAAAATCTTCTGTATTATTACTTTTGACCAAGAACCCATTCTCGCCATTTACAATTAAATCCCTTACTCCGCCGACATCCGTTGCAACAACAGGCCTGCCAGCCGCCATTGCTTCTATAAGAGAAACTGGTGTCCCCTCACTCAGCGAGGTAAGGCTGACTATATCCAGATCTGCATAAATAGAATATAATTCGCGTTTCCATCCTGTAAAGATAACCAGCTTCTCGATATCCAGTTTCTTCACATGTTCCCGCAATGCATTGCCAAGTTCCCCGTCGCCTATAATCACAAACATCACCTTGATAGGCAAGTTCCTATTTATGATATTTTTTGCAACGGCCAAAAACATTCTATGATTTTTGATCGGGACAAGCCTCCCTACGATGCCTACGAGAACCGCATTGGTTGATATCCCTCGTTCTTTTCTGAAAATTCCCCTCATCTCTTCACAGTGTGAAAATTTCTCCAAGTCAAGCCCAAGCGGCATAACGATACATTTGGATGCTTTTACAATTTTTAGCTTATTTACTATATCATTTTTTATCTGCTCGCTGACTACGATGATCTTATCGGTAAAAAGCGCCAAGAATTTTTCTATTGCCAGAAATAACCTCATCCTGACCGAATCGAAATATCCATTAAAGATATGGCCGTGGAAAGTATGAATCTTTATGGGCACGCCGGAAAGTACCGCTGCCAGCCTACCTAATAAACCTGCCTTAGATGCATGAGTGTGAACTATATCGGGCTTTTCTTTCTTCAATAGAAAGTACAATTTAAATAGGACCTTTAAATCATTCTTTAAAGATATCTCTCGTTTAAGTTCGGGCAGGAAGAGCGGCTTAAGATTTTTGTCCTTAGCTAAATCGGACATATTTCCTTCCAATGCTGACGCCTTTCCGTATATTAATATATCCTTATAACCATCTTTGTTCAGCGCCTCTGATAAGAGAACGGTATGGAGAGCGGGCCCGCCAATATTAAGCCTTGATATTATCCTTACTATCTTTTTCATATTTCGTTAAATATACACTTTATATCGACAGCAGCTTGATTTTCCTTAGCAACAACTCATAGGACTCGTTTATACCATAGCTAAAAAATATAATCAGTAGAGGTTCTACGAGCCATCTATGTCTTCCCTCTACGTAGAATAAGCTCTGCGTCAAAAAAATTGCCATGAAGATGAAAATTATTAACCAAACGCTCCCTTTTATAACCTTTTCTCCAGACGCAAGCGAAAGGATTAAGCCTAAGATAGAAAAACCCAGTAAGATTGAATATAGATACCTGTAGATAATAAAATATGGCTTTGGATATATGATGCCGCTTTGTGGAGAAAACCACCAAAAATAATATATTTTCGTAATATACCGTTTTATAAAACCCAATGGGTCTTTTCGTATGAAATACATGGCTTCTTTCTCGAAGAAATTTTTTTGGCCAATTTCATCAAGCGCAAATACTTTTTTTCGAAACTCTTCTGGCCATAGTTCAATTATGGTCTTGCCTTCCTTATTAAATGACGTGCCGACTGCATACTTGTTATTTCCTCGCCACAGGTTCTCGCCGGTAGTTGAGACTATAAATATGAATCTTTTATGAATGACATAATTTCTAATTATCCAAGGCGTTATGACAATAAACGCCGCGATCGCAAAGAATATGATAATCTTAAACTTTTCATGCAATGCCAGACGGGTTATAAACAAGATAAAATATAAACTCAAAAACGGTATGAGCGCCCATATAATGCCACGGCTTAGCGCGCCCAGACCAACCATCATTCCGAGTAACGATATATTTAAGATACTTGGTCTATCTTTAAATTTCAAAACCAATAACGCAGCGGTTGCTATCAAGAATGAATCTATGCTTAAAGGTATTAAATTGAACACATCGTAATATATAAAGCCCGGGTGGAAGCTGACAATAATTGCCGACATAAAAGCCACTTTCTCATCAAATATAATCTTTGCTATCTTGAATATCACGAGCGCTAAAAACATAGTAAAAAGTGACTGAGCTAACAACACTGCCAGATAACTATGGTTGGTCAGAATATATATACCTGCGCATAGAAAACTATATAATGGCGCGTTGAGGGACCTATACGGAACATCGAAGAAATAAAACAAAAACCCCTTTCCAGATAACAGGTTATTAACTATGACCTCATATTCCCACGTCACTGGATGTATGTATGTCTTGAAAATTATTATTAAAGTCAGCCTGACTGCTAATGCCATGCTTAATATGATAAACAACTTATCTTTTGTAGTCATCTAAACGCCTTAATTGAAGATGAAGCGATTTAAATATTTAACCCCTTTTGAACAGATTTGCGATATACCTTTCAAGCCGTGTCTTCTGACCATACTCATGATCACCGATGGCTTCGAATAAAATGTCCTATAAATACTCCTATAACCATCTTCGAGCTCTTCGCGCGATAATGTGCTCGGGATGAATGAGATATGATGCCCTGTCCTGTTTGAGTAATCCCCTAATAACGTGCCTTTATTTTCTATGCCGTGGTATATGGGCGAACCCGGAAACGGAACGAAATACCACAAAAACATGTAATCCAGATCGATCTTTTTTATCAGATCGATCGTATCCGATATAGATTCTTTGTCTTCACCGGGGCCGCCGATTATAAAGGAACCTGCAAGCGAAATACCGCCATCCATAATCATCCTACATTTTTCAGGTAATTCATCAAGGTGCAATTTTTTATTATAGACGTTTAACATCTTTGATGAGCCAGATTCGATCCCGAATATGACGCTGCGGCATCCAGCATCATACAGCGCTTTACCGGTATATGAATCTACGCTGTCTGCGCGCATTGAGCAGCTCCATGTGATATTATATTTCAGGAATTTATCTCTCAGCAGTTCGCATATCTCATTAAATCTATTTTTAGTAATGCAGAAATTTTCATCGGCCAAGTCGAGACAATTTACTTTGAATTTTTTAAACAGCATATCGATCATCTCTGAAAGATAATCGATGCTGTAAAATCTGACATTTCTGCCGAGCACAGTACGGTCACAGAAGGTGCATGCGAATGGGCATCCGCGCGCAGTGATGATGGGAAGATTGATATCTCTTTTTTCTTTATATAGGGCGGGCGAATAAGGGGAAAGGGTAATATGATCGAAAATCGGAAAGGACAATTTATTAACATCCGTTATCGTATTGCTGCTGCCTAGTGTTATCAAATTTTTCTCTTTTCTAAATATCACTCCATTGATGCCCGCCGGGCCTCGCCCTTCTTTTAAAGCCCTCATCACCTCGACTATGGCCTCCTCGGCTTCCCCCAATATGCCGATATCGATCTCAGGACATTCGTTCATCGTCTCTTGAGGAACGGCGGTAAAATGAACTCCTCCGACAATTATTTTTATCTTAGGCTCAAGTTTTTTTATCAACGATATGAGTTTCAAAGACTTATTTACAAGAAACGTAAAGTGGACGGCTACCCCTACGAATTCCGGATTCATCTCAACGATATTTTTAGCCAGCATCTCGATGCTTTCCGTCCCGTATGACAAATCCAACAGCCTAGTATTGATATTCGCCTTTGCGAGGCTGGCTGCTAAATAGACTAGATTTATAGGTGTTCCATATTGTCCCACAAAATCTAACAGGCCAAAATTTTCCTCTAACCCAAATGGAGGGCTGGTTAAAACAATGCCCAGCTTCTGTCCGTTCAGCAATTTATTTCTTCCTTCACCGTATAAACAGATTTTTTTGTAGTCTCATAATATATGCGTATATTGAGCTCTGCCAGTAAACCTATGAATATGATCTGTGTCCCCAAAATGAACAGAAAGACCGCCAGCAATAACAGGGGATTTCTGTGCACCCAGAATCCCCACATGAACTTCTGAAACAGCGTAAACATTCCGCACAGCGTTCCCAGCACCATTAAAAGGATTCCCCATCCCCCAAAAAAATATAAAGGACTCGTTGAATAGTTGCCCAAAAGGAATTTCACAGTTATCAGGTCAAAGATAACCTTAAGCATCCTGTTCATTCCATATTTGGAATTCCCCCATTTGCGCTCTCTGTGATGTACTTCGACTTCCGCTATCTTCCCACCCTGCCAGTAAACATATAATGGCATAAATCGGTGCATCTCTCCATATAGATTTATATTTTTTAGAAAATCTTTTCTATAGGCCTTTAAGGTGCAGCCATAATCATGCAATTTTAGACCAGTCGATGCGGATATTATATAATTGGCTATTAAGGAGGGAAGCCGCCTCTTTATGAAAGGCTCTTTTCTTTTTCTTCTCCATCCGCTTACTAAATCATAACCATCCCTTATTTTTTGCATAAGAGAAATGATATCCTGCGGGTCATTCTGCAGGTCTGCGTCCATCGTCATGATATAGCTGCCTTTGGAATAATCGATCCCTGCGGCTATCGCTGACGTCTGTCCATAATTTCTTCTAAATATAATCCCTTTCACGTTACTATCGCTCTTCGCTGTTTGCCTTATCATCGCCTCGCTCTTATCGGTGCTGCCATCATCAACGAAGATGATCTCATAAGGGTCCTTCGATTTCGACAAAACGCCTTTTAGCTCATTATAAAGATGGGGGAGGTTTCCCTCTTCATTATATACAGGTATTACAATTGAAATAAGAGCCGCCATATCCACCTCTCTCACAAGTAGCGCTAATATAAATCGATATCTGAATCACCATATGTCAAATACCAATTCTTTCTATCTTGAAGGAATGAACCATTTTTATTTATCATCCCCTCATTCAATAAATGTATAAGGAACCTATCATTAGATTTTATATTGATAAAACCTGACGTTCTGACAGTCCGTTGTATTACGGGACTTAAAGAATCGCATCTCACAAGATCTACCCTGCCATTAAAATCTTGAAGAGCCGTGTTGAGAAGAGAGACGCCGATATTCTTTTCCTTCGGATCAAAGAAGATATCAGAGATTATCCCTACTTTTAATCCGCCGAATCTGATGTTATCGCTCTTAACGTTAGCTTCTCGTATTACAGCATAGCCTCTTAAGCCGCCTTTTATCTCTGCGGTTAATATCTTATAGCGCCGATATGGTTGATCTATAAATCTCCATTTCAGCATGCCCTTGTCTCTAGTCGCTATGCATGTGGATTGTTTTGAAGCCTCTAGCCAAAAACTATCAAACCCTTCATCGAAATTCACAGCTTCTGAAACCTCAACATTTTCATTCTTATGGAATCTATTCCAAAGATGCGATAATTTAAATATTGCATTTATTGTGACATGTAAAAATGGTCGCATAAGTTCCATATCAATGCTCTTTTCTAATATATTTTTAAAATTTAGCGGATATACGCTTCTATTGATAGCCCCCATGTCAAGGAAACCTGCCTTTTTGAATAGATCGTATGAGCGTTCATTTGTACCAGCCGCCATTACTATATCAATAAGGCCATTTAATTTTTTTAATGCGTGTTGAATTAAAGAGTGACCGATACCCATATTTCTGAAAAGGGGTAATATTATAAAATCCTGAAACCAACCGCCTTTATAAGTCTCTTGTCCAACTTTCAAATCTATCGGCATCACGCAGATTTGACCAACCATTTTATCCCTGAACCGACAGATCCAAATAATAGGTTTCCACCTTACCATGGTTGGATTATCCAGATATTTCCAGTCCCAAAACTTCTTCACCATTTCGCGCTTTTCGAATTTATCACGGTTGAACTGGTCTTTATATGCAACCATTAAAAAATCTATATATTCCTCTTTATCCGCAAGAGATAGATTTTCAAATTCCACTTTTGGCTCATTATCGGATAATAAGAGTCCCTCAGTCCTTACAGAGTTCTTCTTATCTTCTGCCATAGTTCATACCAATCATAGGCGCCTTCTAACTCTTTTGCAAACTCATATTTATCATCGAACCAGGATATGCGCGTTCGCCTCATCAGGTAGGGATCGCTCTCGATGGTATTAGAGCCGGCTATTGTGGTGAATGCTGCTTTATACCCTGCGGATTTCACCGCATCCACAGCACTTTTATCAAAAGACCCATAGCAACCAAATGGATATGCAAAAAGATCTATTGTGGTCCTGAGATGATCTTCTAAGATGTTTTTTGATAGGCCCATCTCATTCTTCAGCTCATTTGTTTCTAGGCGATGCAGCTTCTTATGACTTAAAGAATGCGAACCGAAAGAGAATATGCCCATCGCTGTCAACTCCATGAGGTCATCCCAGTTAAGCCATTGCTCGCTCCTTCCGATAAAATTTACGGTTAAAAATATCGTCGCCCTAAACCCATATCGCGCTAAGATGGGCGCGGCATTAGTCAGATTGTCTTTAAAACCGTCATCGAATGTTATGCATATTGTTTTTGGAGGCATCTCTTTGTTTTCCTTTATGTTATCAATCATCTCGCCGCATGGTATGACAGAGTAACTATTTTCATTTAAGTATCTCATCTGTTCTTTAAAGAGCTCCTTGGGCGTTGTCATCTGATAGTTATCGTCTCCGATAAGGTCATCTGTTATCGAATGATAGGTCAACACACGGAATTCTCCCCTTGCGACATCTAAAATGGTTCGGAATGGATTAAAATGAAAGGCTATATTTGCTATTGTCTTTTTCAATGTCAGTTTTTTATCCATCTATATATCACCATTAAGATAATAGTAAATTATTGCAAGATATTCGTGAACTATCCCCTTGATTTGCCGAAGGTCTATCTGTTTATGAAAGACGCCTCTTTTCACATGTGAATAAAATGAACTCTGCGGCAAAGGGGTGTATGTTACTTGTACATCTTTGGCGATCTTATCAAAGACGAGCGATACGCGCCGCATATGATAAGGAGAGCTGACCAATAAAATTTTTTTCCATTTTTCTCTGTCTAAAATTTTTTTTGTAAATGCCACATTTTCATAGGTATTTCGCGCGGCATCCTCCAAGATGACAGCCCTTTCAGGCACACCCAATGATATCGCCAGACCCTTCATCACCAGCGTCTCTTTAAAGACGTACATATAACCTGAGGAAAAGATCAAACGATCTGCATAACCTTTTTTGTACAATTCAACAGCATACCCCACTCGCTCTTCATAGCCCTGGCCGGCCTTACCGGATTCTCCAACACCTCCTCCAAAGACAACGATACAATCTGCCTTCCGGGGTGCCTCTGAAATATTTAACGGCTCGGCAATCGACCAGACTATGGGTGTACAAAATATCAGCAGATACATGCCGCCAAGAAGACTGGCTATCTTCAGTGCTCTTTTACGCGATACTATATAAAATTTGAGAAAACGCTCCTTCCAGTCTGCGGAACTTTTGGTTTTCTTCGCAATAGCGTCTCCCATTAAATCGCCCATCTTCTCGATCCGCGCTGCCCAGCCATGCTTCTTTGCCGACTCTATCCGCTGCTCCCTCAATTCGCCAGCCTTGCCGTCAAGCACGCCTGATATCCTTTCTATAAACTCGTCATGAGTTTTCCCAACCAGTACAATGTTATCATTCTCGTTATTAAAGTTGACAATTTCTGGCAAATTCGTAGATACTACAGGTTTGCCCATTGCATGATATTCATTTAATTTCGTGGGGAAGACGGTTGTAGTATAGCCGCTCACTTCATAAGGTATGATACAGACATCGAATTGATCTACATAATTTGGAAGAGTGGAAAAATCTCTTTTTCCTAATAGATATATATTTGTGAGATTGCTTATCGCAGAGATATCCGCCTGTACAGGCCCAACTAGAACTATAGACCAGTCAGGATGAGACTGGGCCATGAACTTTATTAAACCGAAATCCATATGCCTATGTATGCCGCCAACATACCCGATCACGGGCCGTTTTATATCTTTTATATCATCTGGAATATCGGTGCCATCCTCCAGTACACTAAAGGTCTCTATATTTACTCCGAATGGGAATATATGCACATTCTTATTCAGGCCTTCGCACTTCTCTTTCAGGGCATTGCCCTGTGCAAATATCACGTCACTTTTCCTTATTAGTTCATCTTCTGTCTGGCGTATCTTTTTTGGATCATTTACCAATTCATAAAAATCTGCTATGCAGTAATAGACTAATAATTTCCTATCGATATCATTTATGATGTCGATAGCCGTGCCCGTAGGCAAGAACGTCCAGATGATAGGTTCATGAAATTCCATTATCTTCATCCATCGCCTTATAGGATTGATGAGCATATATCTATTTATATATCTAGCGATTTTAGAATATGGAAAAGGCAAAATTATCGGCGAGTACACATACAGATTATTCATCTCCTCTCTAAAACCTCTTACGCTTTTAAACCAGTTGGCTATCCTCTTTTTGAGCCTCTGAATGTCAGTTAGGCTAGGTGGCCTGACGCCGGTGTTTTCAATAAATAAGACCCTATTGCCGTTTTTGGCAAAAGTTGACATTATCTCCTGATGGCCCTGCCATATAAAATCCCAATCGATCGAGGATATACAAATTATGTCTTCGCCCTTTAGCATATAATTTTTTCCATATATTAATACTAAATTATATAAGAAAGATATTAGGAAGGCAACTACAATCTTACATCATAAATATCGCTATATTTAGCTTTGAAAGACTTAGTGGGAAGCAATATCGCTCTTAATCGAATTCGCTTTTTTTCCCAAAAATGATAAGCTTCATCATTATAAACAGCCTTGCTATCAATAAAACTATATGTCGTTTAAGATAATATCTTCCGCTTTTGAATGTGATTTGTCTATTGTTAAGCAATCTTTTAAGCCGATTGTCAATCATCTCTTTAGCATTGTAGCGTTCGAGAATCTGCTGCATAGAAAGTCCGTCTCTAGCGTCGTATATCTCCCTTAAAATCCTGATCCTCCGCGCTGTTTCGCTTAAACATATAAAACTGAAATAACAGTAAGATAGCGACGCATAGATCAAGAGATTTACCAAAAACATAGCTATGCGGTCGGTTAGCGCCATCGCCTCAATTCTAAAAAAATAAGATTGGTATATCAACAAGCCAAATGCGCCGGCACCGACGCCGACGAAAACGGATCTCAACAAGTTGGTCTTCAAAATATATCGGAAACTTGCGATCTGGAACAGCATATTTATTATAAGACAGGCTATGGGAACGAACGCGACCACCTCATCCTCCTTTCGGCATGTTTAGTATTCTACGATAAAATATAAAAACGCGTTCTGTATAATTGCCTTTTTTGGTCAATCTATAAATATCCCCACTTTTATAGACCAATCCGTCTTTCATCAAATCCATGATTCTCGTCTTTATTAACATATCGTCCGTCATCATCTTATACAACTCTTCCTTGGCCAAGCCGTGCGATCCCGCATCAGCGATGTGTTGTATAATAAGTAGGGACGGACTGTCTGCCTCTATAGCTGGATAATTAAATATATAGAAAAGACCTAGGGAAAGATAAAGCAGCGATATGTGAAGGCATTCTAAAAGATTTTTAGGAAAAAATAAATTGATGACGAGGGTAGATCTTGATGCAATCCATAAAAGGATGAGCGACAAAATCAAATTCAATAAAAATAGACGGAACAAGCTATTCGTCGGTTGTTTCGGCGGATATATCCTCCATCTGGCGATATGGATAGTAAAGAATATGAAAAATATAAGTATGCCCCATATGAGGATTAGCATCTCACCGCTTCAAAACTTTGAATAGTATATCGAATGCCTTCTTCAAGAGAGGTCTTTGCCTTAAAACCCAATACTCGTTGCGCATTTTTTGTATCGTTATATAATCTGCTGTTATTATTGTTAAGAGCATTATCTGCAAATCTTATTTGAGATGAAGAACGTGTTTCTTTGACGATCAGTTTTGCCAATTCTGCTAAAGTTGTCACCCTGCCGTTGCATATCGAGAAATGTCTGAAAGTATGAGAATGGGAATTCCAGAGATATCTCATAGTCAGATAGACGGCCTCCACAGCATCCTTATAATATATAAAATCAAACTGTTGGCGAGGGGTGGTTATGATGATTTCCTTATTATCCAACGATCTTGACATAATGTTCGGAAGCGCCTTCTCTGGGTTATCATATGCCGACCCATAAACGTCGGAGAAACGAAGTGCTATCGTCCTGATTGAGTAATCTTTAGCATATCGAAAACATAAAAGTTCAGATATAAATTTAGAAATACCGTACATGTTCGTGATCTCTCTAAGGTCACTCTTTAAATCATTAGCTTCCCAGTCAAAGTTGACCTCTCGGGTACTGCTTATAATCAACCATGGTCTTTTTTGAGAAAGGCGTATACTTTCCAAAATGTTCAATGTCCCAATGACATTCAAGTCAATGCATTCATAAGGCATTTCTCTGGCCAGACTCACCCTGCTGAGTGCTGCTAAATGAATGACGCCATCCATCTCAGAACAGGCCTCTACCAGTTGTCTCAGATTATTGATATCGCCTTTAATGAATTTCATTGTATCTATATCATTTCTTTTTTGAATATCGAACAGATACAAGTCATATTCGCTATATAATGACAGCAACTCGATCAGATGCATGCCGATAAAACCGCAACCGCCTGTGATGAGAATCTTTTTCATAATTTCAGCTGTCTCATTTTTTATGATAAAATTTTTTGATTGCAGCAATCACCACATCTACTGCGGAATCTTCCATTTCAGGATATATCGGAAGTGATAATACGGTCTTGGATACATATTCGGTGCGGGGCAGATTAAACTTGCCCAGACCTAATGCCTTCTGAAGGTGGACGGGTTTGCGCCAGTGCACAAACACCTCTATCCCTTTCCGAGCTAAATGCTCAACGAGATCATCTCTTCGCTCAGCGCATATACAATATGAACTATATACATCATAAAATTCGCCATCTGACGGTGGCGGCGGAAGCCTTAATTCCGAGATTGAGAATAAGCCTTGGTGGTATTTCGAGGCTATCGTGCGTCTTTTTTCAATCCACTTTTTTAAATATTTATATTTAATGTTGAGGACAGCTGCGTGTAGATTATCGAGGCGGCTATTGAACCCAAACGCTTCTATCTCATCCTTTGTCTTCTGTCCATGGTCCCTTAAAAGGCGAATCTTTTCAGCAAAACTTTCATCATCTGTTGCCAGGAAACCTCCGTCTCCCGGCGCGCCGACTGTTTTAATTGGATGCAGGCTGAAACAGCCGATACCGAAAGTCCCTGTCTTCTTGCCCTTATATGATGCGCCGAGTGCTTGACAGCTGTCTTCTATAACTACCAGATCGTGTCTTTTGGCAATCTCCATTATCTTTGACATCTCGCAGGCTCGGCCATTAAGATGAACGGGAATGATGCCACAGGTCCTATTGGTGACAGCCTCTTCTATCCGGTTGACATCCATATTATAATCTTCTCCTATGTCCACTAGGACTGGCTCAAGGCCACAGTGCTTGATGGCGGCTATCGTGGCGATGAAGGTATGGCTGACCGTGATGATCTCGCTAGCCGGTTCGAATCTCTGGGCATGGATTGCTAAAAACAGGCTGTCCGTTCCGCTGTTCAACCCTATGATGCAGCGGCATCCAAGGTAATTGGCCATATTCTTCTCAAATTTTTTCACGTCATCTCTTAAAATAAAACTGCCGGAAGAGAAGACGGCCTTGATTGCGGAAGAGAGATCTGTTTCCATATTTGCATACTGCTTAGGTAAATCGATGTAAGGCACTTTGAACTTCATCGGGTTTATCTCTTAAGACAATATATCGCCTTTCTTTAATCTTGTGTCGGCATTCACTAAAATAACACCATCATTGGTGCTTATAACATATCTTCCGTCGCGAGTGACCCCCAAGACTTCCCCGGCCCTCTTTCCCGGATATGCGCGTCTAAATTGTATCCTCTCTCGATTTTTGAAACCGAAGGCATTAGGCATCGGATCGACGAGAGCATTTATAAATCGATTCAACTGGAAGCTGGTCTTCATCCAGTCTATCCTGCTATCAGCAGGCGTTCTCTTGGCCAGATAGGTTGAAAAGCCACGTATCTGTTTCCTTCGGTATGCGCACTTATTCTCTATCTGCCGAACTGCTGTGAGTAACAATTTTTTGCCGCATGCGATCAGCCTCTTTGAGATGGTGCCATAATCATCGTCTCGCGCAAATTCGATGCTATCCTGCAGAACAATATCTCCATCATCTATATTTTCATTCATAAAATGGACTGTGATGCCCATCTCTCTCTCGCCATTTATGATTGCCCAATTCACAGGGTGACGGCCCCTATATTTTGGTAATATTGAAGTATGTAGATTGACAGCCCCAATTTTAGGAATGCCCAATATAGACAGTTTTATTATTTCGGGGTAGGCAATAAAGATCATTAGATCAGGCTCGATCTTCTTTATTCTGCCTGCCAGAGAATGTATATCATCCGTCACAATCGTCTCTATCCCTAACCGGCCCAATGCCCTTTTAGAGATCTCGAGATAATTATGTCTATGGAGCACCAGCAATTCCGGCCTGTATCCGAACTTGCAGAGGTTCTTTACATTCTCTATAAAGGGCTCTGACGAACCTCCCATGACTATCTTCAATGCCTTATCCTCCACGCAGGATATCAAAGACGGATTTTAGAATGCCGATTATATTTTTTATTCTAAATGCCTTGGAATGGCCCTTTTTTCTATCCAATAAATATATACCTACCTCTATATAGCCATAGCCTCTTTTTAACAATTTTACGAGCGCCTCAGCCTGATAGGCAAAACTATCCGTCTTTATTGCGATGGAACTTATGATCGAAGTTTTGTGAAGGACCATTCCATTATAATATTTCAATCTAAGGCCCGCCGCCAGATTCACCAACTGCACAAAGCCCTTTGATATGATCTGTCTCCATAAAGGCCTGGAGCGCTCGTTCAAATGAAACGGTATCACCATATCCGCTTTATTTCTTAAATCGAAAGTGTCTTCGAATGCCTTTTGCTCAACATCATTATCACCTGTGACCAACATCAGGTATTCCATTCTGGCCATCTTGATGCCAGATTTATAGACGTAACCAAGGTTCATAGGTCGAGGATGGTGCATGGCTCTTACTTTGGGGTTAGTGCGCGCTATTTCATCGACGATTTTACCGGTGTCATCCGTTGAGCCATCATTGAATATTATCATTTCATAATCCGCAAATCTTCCATCTATCGCCCGTTTTACTTTATCGTATGTCTGAAGCAGGTTATCTTCCTCATTCAAAGCCGTTATGATGATCGATATCGTATCTCGGTTCATCTTCGTCTATCGTTTAAATACCATCATCGCCTCGTAGAAAAATATCTTCGCAAAAGAGCATAATATCCTAAACGCGAATTTGATTAGATAAGACCATTCCTCTATATTGAAGTACCACCTCTGGGGCAATGCCAGCCATCCTGCGGGTCCGGTCTTCTCCTTCAGGATCTTATAGATGCTCTGCGGACGGAATGAATAATAAAGATTATATTTTAGTATGTCATGCCTGAGGTCGTCTTCCGATGCTGTGCATGGGACATACGCTAATGGATTCTCTTTGAACGGCGATTCCACAAGCGTTCCACAGGCATTCAAATTCTCCCAGTCTTTCCCAGGATTGAACCTATTTTCCTCGACTGCTATCTCGTATAATTTTGTGCCGGGATACGGCGTTGCGTTATTAAATCTCACGTAATCCAAAGACAATTCTTTCGCGAGCCTGTAAGTAGCCCTGCGCTCTTCTTTGGTCTCGGTCGGAAGCCCTAATATAAATGTGCTTGATACCTGGAGACCGTGCTTTTTAGTTAATTTAATTCCATTTATGATCTCTTCAACCGTTTCTTTCTTATCGATCAGCTTCATCAACCTTTCTGAAGCCGTCTCTATACCGAAATGGATCGTCCGGAAACCAGCGACCTTAAGCGTCGTTAATATATTATCATCTACGGTGTCCCCTCTTGCCTGACAATCAAATATTGCCTTTTTATGAAAACCTTTTGCAATTATCCTCTCGCATAGATCCATGACCCTTTCTTTCTTCATCAGAAAAGAATCATCCGCGAATGTTATATATGTCCGTTTATATTTGTTTACCAATTCATCCAAACTCTCCATGACAACTTCCGAAGAGAAGAATCTATACCTTCTGCCTGATATGCTTCTCTGGCTGCAGAACATGCAATCGTAAGGACACCCTCTGGAGCTTGCGACAAATCCCAACTCATATCGATCCTGATGGTGATCGAATAGATGATAGGGAAATCTTGGGATCTTGGTTAAATCCGGCAGGGTTGCATCTGAATTATGAATGACGCAACCGTCTTTACGAAAGGAAATGCCCTTTATATCATCATATGTCCTATTATTTTTTATTCTTTCATATAATAGATTCAGTGTCTCCTCGCCCTCGCCGCGAACTACTATATCCACATCCTCATCCTTTAAAACGTCGTTGGGCATAACGGTAGGATGTATGTTTCCGAATATCACTATGCTATGGGGGTATCGTTTCTTTATAAGGCCCGCCAATTCAAGACCTCTTGCGATTCCAGCGGTCAAACAAGAAAAGCCAAAAATATATGGACGTTCAAATAATCTCGTGCATTCATCAAGTAGTGGTTCAGATACGCAGACTATCTCCTCATCTAATATCTTGACTCTTCTACCATGTTTAACTAGATAGCCAGCAAGATAACCTATTCCTATCGGAACGCTTATGGGCACATATTTTGAGAATCCGCCTAACTTCTGTTTACGATTATAAGCCGGGCTAATGAATATCATATTCTACCAACATCAGCGTTGAGTGGTTTTAGTTTTAAGGCCGCGAAAATAATAACGGACAATTCCAAAAGTCATAGCCAGCCTTCCCGCAAATATCAACGGAAAATAAAAAACGACCTTTTTATCGTAAGGGTACCATGCACTTACTATCTGCGCACTTAATAAAAACGCCAATGGAAAAGAGTATATCAAACTGGATAGATGATCAAATGGCAATAGGAACCAATAACGGTGTCTATTCAGCCTCCTTGCCGGAATCCTGTCTATGCCTGCCAAATAGAAACATTTGATAAAATCCACAAACCGTTCACGGTCATAATGTTTTACAACAGCGTCCGTCTTAAGCGCCATCCTATATCCAGCCTTGAGCGCCCTTTCACAAAAATCCGTATCCTCGCCTGTTCTGAGGGTAATGTTAAAAGTCCCTATCTTTTCAAAGACATTCCTCTTCACGGACATATTGTTGGTGACAAGATGCGTCTTTACTCTATTGACAGAATACGGGATGTTTAGAAACCAATGGCTGTAATTGTCGGCCTTGGCCACGAGCCCATTACCGATACCCTGTATTCCTCCTCCTACTATATGGGCCAATCTATCTCTATGAGCTAAAACATGTTTTGAGATCAACTCATTATCATCGATGAAGCAATCGCTATCTATGAAAAGAATTATATCTCCAGATGACTCTCTGATGCCGATATTCCTTGAATACGCCGACCCATGATTATCCTCATTTCTGATAATCTTAAGGCCTTCCGTCTTCTCCAAAATCTTATGAGTTCCGTCATTCGAATCGTCATCGACCACTATGATCTCATATGAAGGATAGTCCTGAGCCATAATGCCTCTCAAGACACCCCTTATAGTCTTCTTGGAATTATAGCACGGGATGATGACGCTGACTTTAGGGAGACCGTTATCAGTTCTATTTTTTTCCAATTTATCTTAATAATTTTAAATAGGAATTCGGATTCAATAAAATATTCTCGATCATGTTGCAGTCGTGCGTGCAAAAACAATCGCCCTTCCTAACAGACGAGATAGCTCGTTTCATTTCCGCGCTATTTAATAATCCTTCCAAAGTTTTTTCCCGGATGTTTCCGATTGAGGACAGAAGCTCGCAGATAGATACGCTACCTTCGGGCCATATCACTAGATGAGAGATGCCGGCCCGACATAGAACAGGCTGCCGCCTGACTTCCAGCGCCTTCATCGTCAGTTCCCTCTTGTATGCCTGGTAATTCCTTTGGACTCTTAAAAGAATTCCCCTCCGTCCATAATCATAGGAGCGCTGAATGCGATAGATATCGCTCTCCAGCATCTTCATTCGTTCTACGGATGGCAACCGCATTGAAGGGTCGCGGCTTACGCCTCTTAGCATAAGGATAGAGTGGAAAGCAGGTCTCAATCCTCTCACGAAATGCATCAAATCTATTATCTCCTCGACATTTTTCTCGCAGAGCACCGTATTGAACTTTATCCTCATCCCATTAATCTCTTTCAACCTATTAAAAGTCTGAATGGTTCTCTCAAAGGACATGGGACATCTTATCTCATCATGCGTCCTCTGCATCCCGTCCAGCGAAAGAGTAACGATAAGTTTTCCGTCCGTATTCAGATGGATTTTTTTAAGCATCTTCACGATCCGGTTGGTATCCCATCCATTAGTCGGTATTGACAGCTCTTTAAAATCGAACAGGGAGACTATCTCCTCAAGGTCATCCCGCAATGTTGGCTCGCCTCCGCCTATATCCAACCATATGAGATCGGAAAACTTTTTGGAAATTGTCCCGATCTCGTTGAGCGTCAACTCCTGCACTGCTTTATCTATATCGACAAAGCAGTGTCTGCATCTCATATTGCATCTGTTGGTAATATGAAGGATGAGGTGCTTAATGCTGGGTCTGAAATAAGAGAGCATTGTCTCTTTCAGCACTTTTGTGATAACGGATATGTTTTTCATACAAAATTTATATGCATAGGTCTGGCACCTTTTGACCGTTTGAGAACGGCCTTCCCCTGTTTCAAATCCCAAAGAAATTCATTCACTTTATGCTGAAGACACAAGGTGCCGCACATGGTTCTCGGGTCGAACGAACTGGACGCGATATGATGCATGACCTCCCAGTATAATTTGCTTTTCCATATCTCTTTAAAAGGCTTATCTGCTATATTGCCGATATGGAATCTTTTATATTTTTTGTTAAATAGCATGCCGCATGGCGCAACCAACCCTGAGCCTGACATCTGCAAGATAAATGGTGGGCCATAACATTGCGAATATCTCCGCCTGCCGCCGCTTAAAATCTTAGACCATTTGACTTTTACCAAATATCCTTCGTGTGAATATCGCTCAGCCTCTCTCAAAATATCTGATAATTTAAAATACTGAGAATAATCGACTTTTAAACTCCCGGTTTCGTCATCGCTGCAATGCTTGATAACGGCGTAGTCGACGCCAAGCTCCTTACCGAGTTTGGCAAATGGAACGACCTGATCAGCGTATTGAGGCATCAATACCATCTGTATCCCTAAGCTGACAGGAAGACTCTTTTCCTTTTTTATCCGCGCACATTCTTTTATAGTGCGGCATACTTTATGAAAGCAGTCCTCCTTGCATCCCATGATTTCAGCATAGCGTGTCGGTTCTGCTGCTGATATATTGAATCTAAGATAGGTAAGGTTGGGCAACACCTCTTCCAGTCTATCACCAGTCAACAAATAACCGTTCGTCCCTAATGCCATATCAAGACCGTTTGCCTTGCCTCTTAAAATTGCATCGTATAAATAAGGAGAGCATGTGCTTTCTCCGTCGCTGACAAAACTGACGGCCCTGACCCCTATTTCAGCAGCATCATCGAGGAACCTGAATATTACGTCCCTCGTCATCTTCTTCTCGTCGTTGGCCTGCAGCTGCCCGTAACAATATATGCATCTATAAGTGCACCGCCTCGTCAGAGCGCAATCGATTGTTATAGGCGCTATCCTCTCACCCCTTAGCCACGCTTCTATTCTGTCCTTATGCCAGACCACTTTTTGACCGTCGAGGATCAGCTCCGCCATTTATAAATCTCCTCGCCGCCTAATAGCCGTAGAAGAATCGTCTGAGTAACGAATCTCGGCGTCTTTCTTATTCCTGAAATAAAAATCTTTCACTAGATGCAGATATCCATTTATCACATTTAACAAAGACGGGAATGTGACTGCTTTCGAAGGGCCGTGCCCTCTCGATCCAACCCGATACGGCACCTCGGCAAAAAGATATCCTTTCTTTACGGCCCTTATCAATATATCGGTTTGAAAGAAAAATCCGTTTGACCTGTAGTCCATCTCCTTTAATATGGATTTTCGATAAAGATTAGTTCCGTTGGTGTAATTGAAATTTACCAGAAAGCTGGTGTTGACAATGAATCGATAGACGAGAGAAAGCACGTTTCTGAAAAGAGGCCTTGCCGCTTTATTAAATATGAATGGTATGACTATATCTACCTGTTCAAGTAGTTTGTAATAGCGGAATATCTCATTGGGATCGTTCTCGTTATCGCCGGGAAGCATCACTATGATATCTCCGAAGGCGCTATCAAGGCCATCCCAAAACGATGTGCCGACGCCTTTAGGCATCTCGTGGATGACCATCCGTATTCGACGATCGACTTTTGCCGCATCCCTCACCACCGTCTCTGTGTTATCGCTGCTTCCGTCATTTATGACTATGACCTCGCCATTGATATCAAACCTACGAAAAGCATCCAGTGCATTTTTGATGGCGTCCGCAATATTCTTTTCTTCATTGAGTGCCGGCATAATAACCGACACCTCGACCTTATTTTGCATGGATAGCTCTCTTCACGCTTGCCATAATCTCTTCCTTGCCCGGATAATATGCCTCTTCGAGAACTGGGCTGGCCGGCGTAGGCGTATCGGGCAAGCAGACTATCTCTACGGGAGCCTTCAAACAGGAAAAGGCCTTCTCGTAAACGACTGCCGCTATATGGGAGCCGAGACCTCCGGTCTTACAACCAACATCAGCGATGACGAGCCTTCCCGTCTTTCTTAAAGAATCGAGTATCAACTCTTCATCCAATGGCTTTATTGTCCTAGGATCTACGATCTCAATATCTATATTCTCAGATTGCAAGGAATCCGCTGCTTTTATTGCCTCGTATACCATCTGCGAGACCGCGACCACAGTTACGTCTTTACCCTGCCTCCTTACGATACCTTTACCAACAGGAACCTTATAAACATCTGGCGGAACGTATCCAATATAATCATATACCCACCTATGTTCGATAAATATAACGGGGTTGGCGTCTTCCACTGCCGATATCAAAAGGCCTTTTGCATCATAAGGTGTAGAAGGCATAACTACCTTCAGGCCCGGAATATGGACAAATAGAGAATGCAATGCCTGAGAGTGTTGTGCAGCCGATCCCCACCCCCTCCCGATAATGCTTCTTATAACAATGGGCACATTTACCCTGCCTCCTGTCATATAATTCCATTTCGCGGCATGATTTATTATCTGATCCATGGCCATCAGGAGAAAATCCATCCTCATGTGCACAAATATCGGCCTCATACCGCATATGGCAGCGCCTATCGCTATTCCTGTCAAAGCGTTCTCTGCTACAGGTATATCCATAACCCTGTCTTTGCCGAACTCTTTAGCTAGCCCAGCCGTGGTTCCAAATATTCCGCCTGAATCATTGACACCCTCTCCCAGTATGAAAATCCGCTTATCCTTCTTGAGCAGTGCGGATTGCGTCTCCCTTAGCGCTTCGCGATAGGTGATGCCGCGTAGGCCGTCTCTGGCAAGGGTATTCTCAAAATCGTCTTTATTTATATATACTCTAGTCCAAGGCATCTTTTGATCCTGCATAATAAACGTCGTCGTACAATTCTTCTTTTGCGGGAAATGGGCTCTTTTGCGCAAATCTTACTGCATCTTCTATTTCGCAATCGACGGCTTTAACCATCTCTTCTATCCCGCTTTGGTTAATGATTTTGTTCTTAAATAGATATTTTTTATACGATTCCAGAGGGCATCTCTTCATCCAATCGTATAGCTCTTTCTCAGGCCGGCATCCTTTCTCATAATCGCATTCCGGCCCCACGTGCCCTTTCCATCTGTATGTTCTGCATTCGATCAATGTTGGACCCTTTCCAGCCCTTATCCTTTCGATGGCCTTCTTCGCCGACTTATATATACCGAGCACATCGTTCCCATCAACTTGAATACCGGGGATATCGTATCCCTGTGCTCTCCTGGCTATATCATCATGTGGTTGCCGGACCGCTATATGGGAGTTGGTAGCATAAAAATTATTCTCACAGACAAAGACGACAGGAAGTTTTTTGAGCGAGGCGAAATTCATGCTTTCATGAAATGTGCCTTCATCGACAGCGCCATCCCCAAAGAAGGCAACAGCTATTTTCTTCTGGCCGTTCATTTTTATAGCCAGCGCCGCACCCGTCGCCAAGGCTATACCGCTGCCGACTATCGCCGAGGTCCCTAATATTCCAACCTCTGGACTTACCAGATGCATCGACCCGCCCTTGCCGCTTGAGCAGCCACTCGACTTGCCGTAAAGTTCGGCCATTAAAAATCTAATACTTGCGCCTTTGGCAATATAATGCCCGTGATTTCTGTGCGTGCTGAAGATGATGTCTTCTTTGCACAAGAGAGCGCATACGCCGGCCGCTATGGCTTCTTGTCCAATATATAGATGAACTGGCGTCTTCATATCCTGTGACGGATAAAGCTCCGTTACCTTCTCTTCAAAACGCCGGATCTTGAGCATCGTATAAAATAACTGTTTTTTTACCGCGGCTTGGATCTTATTCAAGATCGCATGCCCTCCTAAATAAAATTGACGTGTTCCGGAGGATGTCTCAATTCCCAAAGATACCTGTTTATCTCATCCATCCTGCAGTTAACCCTGCACCTATTGGCATCAAGCTTATTTCCAGCCATATTTGCTATCTTCTTTCTTCTCGGCCCGTTCCAGATTTTCTTAAAACTATTTTTATAAATGTTTCCGTAAATAAACGACCCATCTCCCAAATATGCACTACACCCCCAAATGTTTCCTCCGGCATCGATATAGCTCCAGAAAGGAAGGGCATAACAATGCCTGTAATTTCGCTCTGCTTCATCCCATTTCTTCATGGTCTTGACGCGGAAGACGATATTAAATTTTTCATCATTCAGAGCATTCAACTCATCTGTTAAATACAGGTACTTGCTGTAACTTATATTCTTGTATTTGCTCGTCTTGCTAAACGGATGGTGTGAATAAGGCTTCACGACCAGATAATCCATCCCTAGGGCCTTTGCCTTCTTCGCCAGAAGCACAACCTCGCCGGCGTTTTCATCTAGTAGTAAAAGCTGCATACCAAGAGCACATTCATACTTTTTCGCCCTTTTTACGCCGACGGCATATGAGAGGTTTTCCATCACTTTGTCGAAATCGTCCGCATTTGCATTATGTATCTTTGCATATCTATCTCGGGTGGCACCGTTTATGCTCACCTTGATCCAAGAGGTGCTGCCAAGCATCTTATTGATTAGTTCTTTTTTCAATAAGACGCCGTTTGTCGTTAGGGCAACATCAATACCAAGCCTTTTCGTATAATTGATTATATCCGCTATATCCTTATGAAGCAACGGTTCCCCTTCTCCTGCATACATGATGCTCTTTATGCCTAATCCAGCCATCTCACACAGCTGCTCTTTCAGTAAAGCGGTGTCGAGAAAGATCGGTCTATATTCCAAAAAATCCAGTGCGCAGAAGGTGCAGCGGTGGTTGCATCCTCCCGAAGGCGCTATCTCAAGATATATAGGATAAACGGCATTGCCTTTCAGCCAGTCATTAACACGCTCCACATGATAAATCAATTTGTGGCTGTCTATCTTAAATTTATCCATTGCGCCCCTTCTTCTCTACCACCCTGTCCACTATGCAGTGGCATACGACAAGATGTGCTATCTCCACATAGCCGTAAGAATGGGACGGCACATAGAAATTGATATCACCTATGCCTCTCAACGGATTATTCGGTTTAAATCCGGACATCGTCACTGCGAGGCATTTATTATTCATTGCCCTCGATGCTGCCTTCAGGATATTTGTGGATGCCCCTGAGCTCGATATAGCAAATAAGATATCACCGGCGCTGGATAACATCTCAACGGGTTTCTCGAAGACATGTTCATAGCCGAGGTCGTTGGACAGGCAGGTGAGAAGGCTTGCGTCATTGAATGCGATCGCTGGAACATCAGCGTTCTTCAAAAAATCGGTCGATATGTGGCTTGCAATTGAGGCGCTGCCGCCGTTTCCGATGAAGATTATCTTGTTCGTTCTTCTATCGAGGCTAGCGATTAAACCTGTTATCTTAGATATCGCCTTATCTAATGGCATGGTTCTTCTCTTGCCGTCGGTAACTTCTATATTGAGCAAAATATTTTTCAACTGATTAAAATAATTCATATTTATTTAAGAAGGGTTGTCACATATTTATGCAGGGCCACCGGCTCTACGGACGAACGATTTCCTACGATCAAGACCTTCATCGCTCCTGCAGCATTTCCGATGAAACCCACGATATCGATCGGGATGTCTTTATATACACAGGGCGAGGTTATAGAAAAATACGCATCGCCAGCACCAATCCTATCCACCACCTCCTTGGAGAATACCGGTATCTCGATAAAACCGTCTTCCTTAGAATAGGCGAGGGCCCCTTTATGCCCGCGGGTGATTATTATCTTCTCGCAGGCGAGCCTCCTACTTATCTTAACGATCAGTTTTTCAAGATTGGAGACCCTGTCATGGCAGGCAAGCCTGATCTCCGGCTCATCGATACATATATAATCTGCCCTTGGGAATTTTGTGACGACGTTGAAGCCGAAGTTAGCGCTGTTCGTCTGAACATTTACCGCTAAGTATTTCGATTTCTTGCAAAGGATTTTTAATACCCTATCGGTTATCAGGCCGTGGCCAAAGTCGGCAACCATGACCATATCGAACTCATTGAGGCGGGTTTTCAGATAATCGCAGATCTCGTCCTCTATTGTCCTTGGCAGAGGCATGCCGTCCGACAGATAGCATATCTCAAATAATTTGTTCAAGAAACTGGGATCGACGAACCTGCGCTTCACCACTACAGGTGCATCGCCTCTGTAGTAAAAATTGCTCCTGACATTCCCTTTCAGGTGTTTGGGGATGAAATTCCTGTAATCATTGATTGTGCCGATACAGCTTAGCAGCGTGACATCCTTGCAAAATCCAGCCACGTGATTTGCCGCCGCCAGCACCCCGCCTGCGAAGATCTCTTCGTTCATGAACCTTGTTGCGATGATGTTGTCTTTCTGCGCTTTCCCCATCCCTATGCAATAGTGGTATTCATCTATGATTATGTCTCCGATAAGCAGGATCTTCACATCCTTGATTCCGTCGAGATGCCTGGTTATATCTCTCGAGGTGTAGCGGTTTTTAAATCTAATAAAAAAATCCTGGGCCTCTTTGGGATATGGGGCAAAATAACTGTTTATGAGAGCGGAGGAGCTGAATGATATCTCATCGGTAAAATGGAGGAAACCGCCTACTGACTTGACCGCCTCTTCCTCTTCGTAAATCCTTCCAGTGATATCCTCTCCCCTATTGGCGTAATCACTGCCTTTGACATAGAAATGGGGCTTCAATACCTCTATCGTCTTCACAGCTGTGGGCCATTCATTGACCGCCACGAAGTCAACACATTCCATGGCAGCTATACTCTCTGCGCGTAAATTTTGATTAAATACAGGCCTGCCGGGCCCTTTATTCACATATTCGTCTTTTGTCACAGTAACAACCAATACATCCCCTTTCTGCTTTGCCGCTTCAAAGTGTTTTATATGACCCGGATGAAGCAGGTCGAATACGCCGTGACAATGAACTATCCTCTTGCCCTTTTTTCTTAAACCTTCCAGGATATCACCAAGCTTCTCAATAGTTTTAATTTTTGAGTAAGAATCTTGTCTCATCTTCATTTAGAAAGGTATTGAAACCATTCCTTCGTAGCTTCTCTGATCTTTTCAGGTGTCCATACCGGAGCGCTTCTCCAGTATTCGATCTTATCAAGAATCGTTTTAACGCCTTCTTCAAAGGCAACCTTAGGAACCCAACCCAATATCCGCTTTATCTTAGCGATGTGGGCATGAGTGCGGTCCGGCTCTCCCGGCCTCTTCGGAATATGGACAATGTCACCGCCTAAAAGCTTCGTCAAATAATTGATGCTGTAAGTATTTCCTGATCCGACGTTCATCGTCTCCTGGTCGCACGTGGATTCAGCAGCCATTAAAAATGCGTTTACCGCATCCGTCACATAGACAAAATCTCTTGTCTGGGTGCCGTCGCCAACAACGGTGAACGGCTTATTATTGAGTTTCTGAGCCAAAAATACCCCGAATACGGCGCCATAGGTACCTGATGTCCGCGAGCGCGGGCCGTACACATTAAATAGCCTTAAAGAGATGACAGGCAATTTATATACCTGCCCCCAGTGAAGGATCGTCTCTTCTCCCAGATATTTCGTCAGCGCATATGGGTACTGAGGCTTGATGGGGGCTGTTTCCGCTGTGGGATAAACGTCCGGTATGCCATAGCAAGACGACGATGCAGCGTAAACAAGCCTATCGACTCCGGCTAATCGCGATGCCTCAGCCACACACATGGTACCGATGACATTGGAGTTATAATAGATAGATGGATTCACAATAGACGGAACTATATCTGCTAAGGCGGCAATATGAAATACTACGTCGATGCCTTTAAAATGCGCCTTTATCTTATCCAGATGAGATATATCCTCTTTGACAATGGTAAGATTTACATTATCCTTCTGATGCGCCAGATTCTCAAGGTTCCCAGTCGAGTAATTATCTATCACGGTAACCAAATGGCCTTTCTCCAACAACGCATCAACTAAATGGCTGCCGATAAATCCAGCCCCTCCAGTAACCAAACATCTCTCTCCTCTCATCTCTCCACCCCTTGAAAAACCAACTCTTTAAGTTTATACCTAAGAGGATACTCACCTGGCGGAGGCAGGATAGGAAAATCCTTATGCAAAAGGTCCTTATAAGAAATATCCGGATAGTGAGTTAGTATCTCGCCGTTGACAAAGAGCTCGTTATCGCGATACCGCACAACAATAAATTCTTTCGGATCGAGCATCTCCTCCCCCAAATTTGTAATCCTCTGACAGGTGGATGGCTTTTCGTCCCCAGATCTTCTTAACAACTCCCATTCCCCGAGAGCAATAGCTTTATATTTAAGAAATCGAACCGGGTCTTTTGAGTCGGTATACAATACATTAAGCGAAAACTCAAGGCTGTGGAACGATCTCACGCCTGAATTTTTTAGCGGTGTGTCATCGATAGCGTCAATCAAAAATGTCGCATTCGGCGGAAGGCTTGGAAATCGCATGGTAAAAGCATTCCAGAATTTCTTTTCGCTATCCCATGCCTTGAAGTATAGGTCTATATTGATATTATTGAACAAAACTCCCGCCGCTAAACAAAATGCTATAAATAAATTCATCCATCTCGATCTAATGCTGGGTGCATAGAAAATACAATATAGAAAATAGATCAGCCCACCTATGAGAACAGCGTCACCAAACTGCAGGATTATACCGTGCCTATTCTGAAAACCGATGCCGGGTGCGCGGTCCGTGTATAAATATAGCAATATAGGGGGTATTAAAAGAACGGCGGCTAAAATAAAAATATCCCGCGTTGAAATCCATGCCGCCTTTAAGGATAATCGAACTGGCTTAAATATATCGGCTCTATTCAGTAGATATAAGCATAGAAAGAACGCAACCAGCCCTAATGACATTGACCATGATGTTGAATAGCGAAAGATGATCCCGTTCTTCAAATATGAAATCCAGTGATATGACATAAGCATCGCCAAAAGGAATAGGATTTTTCTTCCGTCGAGGAAAAAGCGCACATCTTGCGCATATATACCGGAGCAAACGCCGAAAGGTTTATAGGCCATCTTATAGAAGCTTATAGGTAGACACAGCAGAAAGAATGGAAACCATGTCATCAGGGTTTTGTTTAGTAAAGCTTTATGGCCGAGCGGCTTTTTGGAAAGTATATACCAGATAAAAAAAAGCCTGGCCGGTTCCAGCGCAACGGCCCCTTCAATTAAAACATAATGGGAGATGCCGGATAGAATAAGAGCGATTGTCAAGAAAACCCATCTCGCGTCGCGCGCCAGTGCCCTTTCGGTAAGATAAAATGATATTATCGTAAACATGACCCCCAGACGATATGGCAGGTTGCCATAAAATGGCAATGCGGTATGAATAGGAAAAATTATGAATGCAATAGCCGCAAAGAATGCAAAAAAACGTTTAGTTTTGAACAGGTTGTTCAATAATGTATAAAGATAAACGGATGAGACGATCTGTATAAAAATGCTTGCGGAATTCCATAGAGGATAAGCGTAGTCGATCTTCTTGTGAAGCGAATAAAAATAGTATTGAAATATGCCAAGAGGTACTCTCCTAAGCTGCGTAAACCCCATGTCGAGAAATTGCTTCAATCTGCCGGTTGAATATGCAGATAGGATCCAGCAATTATCGTCCCAGAAGATATCCCGCAGGAACCATAATCGTGCGACGCTAAGGATCCCTACCACAATTATCAGTGGCAAAAAGAAATTTCTATCTCTATCACAATAGCGTTCTTCTGCCATTAGCCCACCAACTCTTTAAGTTTATATCTAAGGGGATATTCTCCCGGCACAGGCAGCCTCGGGAAATCTTTATTTAAAAGCCCCTTATAGGGAATATCCGGATAACGATCGAGGATCTCACGATTGACAAGGAGCTCCTCGTCCCGATATCGGACTATGATAAATTCCTTCGGATCCAAAATATCTTTCCCCCAATTCGTAATTCTTTCATAGATTGATGAATCTTGGATTCTTTTAGACTTTCGTATCAGATCCCACTCATCGAAGGCAACAGCTTTATGTTTGAGAAACTGTGACGCATCTTTTGAACAAGTATATAAAACATTCAAGGAAAACTCAAGGCTATGAAATGATCTCAGTCCTGAGTTTTTTAGCGGTGTATCGTCGACAGCGTCTATCAAGAATACGCCTTTTTCAGGTATGCTCGGAAATTTTTTGGTAAAGGCGTTCCAGAACCCTTTCTCGCTTTCCCATGCCTTGAAATAGAGATCCAGATTCACATTATTGAACAATACCCCACCCCCCAGACAAAGCGCTGTAAATAGATTGAGCCATCTTGATCTGACGGCTGATGTATATAGTGTAGAATATAAAAGATATATTAGACCACCGATGAGAACGGCGTCACCGAACTGCAAAATTATACCATGCCTATTCGGGAAACCGATGCCTGGTGCCCGGTCAGTAGCCAGATACAGCAAAATGGGGGGCAATAAGAGAAAGAGCGCTAAAATAAAGACGTCCCGAACCGATCTCCATGCGGCTTTCATGGTTAAATTAAGCGGTTTAAATATATCGGCCCGATTTAGTAGATATACGCATAGAATAAATGCGACCAATCCTAATGATACAGACCATGATGTCGAATAGTGAAAAACGATCCCTGTTTTCAAGTATGAGATCCAATGGTATGATATGAGCATACCTAAAAGAAATAATATCGTATGCCAATTTAAAAAGAACCGCACATTCTGCGCATATGTGCCTGCATATATTCCAAAGGGTTTATAGAACGTCTTGTAGAGACTTAGCGGCAGGCATATTAGAAAAAAAGGAAGCCAGATCATCAGGCTTTGCTTTAGCGAAGC
Source organism: Candidatus Omnitrophota bacterium (assembly GCA_023247385.1). Taxonomy (GTDB): domain Bacteria; phylum Omnitrophota; class Gorgyraeia; order 2-01-FULL-45-10; family 2-01-FULL-45-10; genus JAHFGO01. Next base: position 29,325 of record JAHFGO010000003.1, read on the forward strand.
CTTCGTATCGACCATCTTCGGACGAAGGATATGCCATATCAGAAATAACCGCGCCGGTTCCAGCACAACCGTCCCTTCTATCAATACATAATGAGAGATGGCCGATAGCGTGAGAGCGACACCAAGAAGCAACATCTTCGTATCGCGCGCCAACGCCCTTTGAGTCAAATAAAAAGAGAGCATGCTAAACATAATTCCTAACCTATATGGGAGGTTGCTATAATACGGCACGGCAGTATGAATCGGAAAAACTATGAATGCGACGCTGACGAAAAAGGCCAAAATGCCCTTTGCCTTAAAAAGATTTTTCATAAGCATATAAAGAAAGACTGAAGAGGCAACCTCGATAAAGATGCTGATGGAATTCCATATCGCATAGGTATAGTCTATATGTTTATGTAGCATAAAGAAATAATATAGAAATATGCCAAAGGGCGCTCTTCTGAGCTGCATAAATCCTGTATCGAGAAACTCTTTCAGGCTTCCTGTTGAATATGCGGATAATATCCAGCAATTATCATCCCAGAAGATATCGCGCAAAAACCATATCCTCCCGAAACTGAGAATCCCAGTGAGGATAATAAGCAACAGGAAGAAATTATTATCCCGTTCGTTTAAAGCCGATGTGCTCATTTTGGAAATCATTCCTTTTATGTATCAGTTGATGACATATTATTATAGCAAGATTAGATGATATTATATTCAGAAATTCACTATAAAACAACTATAATTTCTACTGTAGCATACGATGCCTATTTAAATCCGAGCCTGAACCTTAAGAGGGCTGCGATGACTCCTATATATGCTTTATAATTTGCTGGGTATTCGCCCAGCGCCTTAACGTACCATCTCCTTGCCTCGTTAAAGTTCCTTTTATGATTATACATCCTCCCCGCCCCGCACATGACCGATGACCTTCGTTTTTTTATCATCTTACGTATGGCTCTATTGCCTGCGTCAAGAGCCGCAAAATGAGAATCCAAAATGCGAAGGACATTTACGGTATCCGCATCTATGTTTCCCATCATAAGGCCGTTATCGACAACCCTATAGCATCCCAACACATCGCTTATCAGATAGAAACGATACCTTTGGGCTAAGCGCAACCAGTATTCATAATCCTCGGCCGCAAAGAAATTTCTGTCTTCAGAAAATCTGTAACCGTCTTTATAGAATATGCTGCTGCGAATTACAACGGCAGACGTTCCGACACAGCTGCCTTCAAAGAGAAGCCTCCTATACAGCCCTTCCGTGTATGGGCCAAATGACGCATTCCTTATTATCTTGCCGTCATGCATTATAGCCAGATTATGGCAGACTACACCTATATCTGGCATATCATCGAAGGCCGTTTTGCATTTCCTTAATTTGTCTTTGTACCAGAAATCATCTCCGTCCAAAAATGCGATGAGATTGCCTCTTGCAAGGCCCATTCCTTTATTTCGCGGGCACGCCGATAAGCCGCAATTGGTTTCATATACATACCTTATTCTCTTGTCGGAGAAGGAGGCCACGATCTCTTTTGTGTTGTCTGTGGAGCCGTGATCTACCACTATCACCTCGAAATCGCGAAAGGTCTGGCTCAGAACAGACTCTATCGTCTGGCGCAGAAAAAGGCCCTTGTTATGGGTTGTGATCACCACGCTAAACTCGCAAGTGCCTTCACTCATAACATTGCTCCGACTTCGACCTTCTGCTTTCTTTTACTCAACAATAGGCTCTCCCATCCGTTTAAGTCTTTATTCAGCGACCAGTATCGTTTGAGGAACCGGCGATATTCATCGGGACTATGCAGACGATAACCGTCGATGATATGCCCCATAGCGGAAGCAAGTTCTTCTGCCGATCTTACTTTATGATGATATCCTTCGAAATCCGCCAAAGGGTTCATGAGCATCGAATCCGGAAATACTGGAACGATAACCTCACATCCAAATGCAAGCGCCTCAATTGCAACCGTGCTCGTCGGAACCAGAAGGGCCCATGCTTTTTTAAGGCAGCTGTAGATATCGTCGACGCAAATCTTATAATCTCTGCCATCCGGCGCTTCGATGCCCATATCTCTGAACAGTCTCTTCATTGGCATGCAGGGGTGCCCTTTGAACCACACCTCCAAACTTCCTGTTTTCGGAAAGGCACTCAGGGCCATTCTAACCAGGTTCATCGATTCCACTTTATCTATCGATCCTGCCACCAATAAGAGAGGCCGCCTCCTTTCGCGCGCAGGGAGATCTTCAGTTGACAATATATCGCTAAGATATATGTGACGAAGGGCCTCTACCTTTTTTACATTGCGGAACCCGCGATCTTCAAAATATGCACAAGGGAGATCTCCGTTACATGCGAGGATATCAGGTAGCGGCATGGTCTTAATGCCATCGGTTGGACCCAATTCTCTCTTATCGTAAAGGTACTGAAAATCATTTTTTGAAAATGAGGTATGCAGAAAGCCTATTGTCCTGACATGTGGGGCACATTCTCTTTTGGCAGCGTTAAGCGCCTTCTCCCATGCCTGCATCTCACAATAGTAAAGGCAATCGTTTATATTGGATATTTTTTTAAATGCTTCACGAAAAATAAGGTAATGGATTATCCCGTTTATGGCTGTGGTGCCGTAAAACGATCTATCCCATAACGACTTTACGAACGGAATGGACTCCTCGCCAACCGGATCCGACAGCAGCCTGCTTTTATCGATACAATTGAATAAATAGCGGCCAACCATCAGCTGGCGAAACCATAAAGCTAGACTTCTAAAGAGATGTCTCATTGTGAAAAACTCTTCTGTCATGAAGAGCTTCTCGCTATTTTGCACAAAATCGCGCACCATATATACAGCATCCTTATACGTATAATCGCCGAGTTCCGGGACATACATAACTAGCCACGCCACCTCAATATTTAGCTCTTTCAATTTATCCTGCAGCCCAGCGGCATACTTATTACGAAATACGCCTTTTAGAGAGGCGTCTTTTTCAACCATCGGGAAATACGTTATGAAGAGAAGCGATGGCCGACGAGGCGAACGTCCCTCGATCTGCCCAAGGAGCCTACGTGCAATGACTCCGCGTTGAAAGGCTCTTGCAGCGTATGCGACTATCGATATGACGTCTCCGATTATTCCTAACCCGCTCACCAAACTCCTAAGGCGCGTTGTTTCATTTTTCGGACGCTCCTTAAGCGACTTTACGCGCACGTTAAGCGAGCGGCAGACTGATTTTACTGCTTCTCGAAGATTCTTATCCGCCGCCGCGATCAGACACATATCATAGGAGCCTGCCTTAAGGATCTTCTTAATGGCTCTCGTCTGCGCTATTCGAAAGAAGGCGTTTGTCTTTAACGGATTTTTTTCGGAAAGGAGGCCGAGCCACCATGTGCTGATATTGAATCCAGGCATAGCTAAGTGCTCCTTGACCGTCCTTCCGTCAATAGCACATTCGCCGATTCGGGCTGACCATTCGGCAAGTCCATTCCGCAAGAGGCCGATCTCTTCATCCAATATTTTTATAGGGTCAAAACACCTTGTGGAAAGACAGCCTTGTCCAAGAAGACGTTTTGCGTCTTCAATCATAGTGCAATCAGACGTTAGCGGCAGGATATCCACCTCCCGCATTTCAATATTATCGATGAGATTTACTATGCCGTTTATCGAATCATCAAATATAAACAATCCCTTATTAAAAAACATGCTTTTTATCATATTAAAATATCTGC
>JAHFGO010000073.1 GCA_023247385.1 Candidatus Omnitrophota bacterium
GCTGTATGGCCATCAGAAAGTACGGAGGGAAGAAATGCTGCTATCGATCGCGTGATCGGTGGGATGGAAGAAGGTAGCCGTATCCTTTCGCCGAAAAGTCATGGAACAAAGGCTATCTCCGCGGAAACGCCGGGACATGTCTTATCTAATAAGATCGATTTGCAAAACGTTTTGTCCGAACGTAACCCGGAAAAAGCTTTGCCGGGTCGGGGAGCGGAAGGTATTACCGGTGACTCCGGCGCTATCAGCGGTCCGGCAGATACCGGTGCAGGTGGAAGCGGTGGCGGTGCGAGTGAACCTGGTACAGGAGGCGGTGGCACAGCTGGCTCATCAGGCGGCGCGACTCTCGTAGATATAGACGCGGATGTAAATCTGGATTCAGGCACAGTCGATGCCGGTGTGGGGGTGGATACAAGCGCGGGAATTCAGGATAGCACGATCCTCGACGCGGATTTAAGCGCTACCAGCGGTTCATCTACAACAGACATTGATACAGTTATTACGGGAGACGATCTCACGACAGGTCAGGATCTGCTTTCCGGAACAGTTGAAAACACAATCGGCGCTGAATCCACTCTTGACGCCGAAGTTGATGCGAGCGGTAGCAGCATCGGCGGAGAGGTGGAGGCGGGGGTCGAGGCCGATGTCGAAGGTACGGATGCGGGAGCTGATGTGGCCGCTGATCCTTCCGATGGTCTTACTGCCGGACTTTAAAAAAGTCACTGAAAAAAAATGATTAGTTGTACAGATATTATAGCGTAAAAGAGATGTCCGGGTACCCCCATTAAGGGAAATTCAATTGATTTATTATAAATAATTGGATATAATTCTCCTTGTAAGACTATGTCATTCTGCAAAAATCTGAATAATGTATGAAATATACAAATTCAAAGAAGACAGCATTATATAAATTTCTCTCTTATTTTAGACCATATAGTAAAATTTTATTTTTTGCTGTTATTTTTATTATAATTTTATCCATATGTGAGGCGGCGTTTCCTTTGATATTTAAATTTGTTATTGATACTATCTTAAAGGGAAAAGGATTTAAGGCGATTCTTTCTATCACATATATATGGTCAATACTTTTTATATTGTGGGGTATATCTAAATATATTTCTGACTATCTAATGTTGTTATTAGCCCATGAATTTGGTTACAACTTAAGAAAAGACCTCTTTAATTATCTTCAGGGACTCACGCTCGGTTTCTTTCAGGCTCATCCCACAGGCGGATTGATGGCTAATATTATAAATGATATTGAGACAATTGAAGATGTATTAAAGAATGAGTCAAGAGATTTGATTGTATATTCAATCGTCTTATTTGTCTGTCTTTGGATGATGCTATTTTTGGATTGGCGCCTATTTATTATTTCAGTGATCGCCTTTCCCGCTATAACTACTGCACTAAGATTCCTGGGTTTAAGATTTTCAGAGATAGCCAGGGTTATCATTGATAAAAGAGCGAGGATTAATGCTTATCTTCAGGAGATTTTTTCCTATATCCGTATTGTTAAAACCCATACTCAAGAAGAAAAAGAAAAATTAAGTTTTGATAAATTCTCTCAAGAATATTTAAAAATAAGGTTTAAAGATTCCAAAATAAAGGCAGTTTTAGATTCAACTATAGGGTTTGTAAATAATATTGGCTTGTTGGCTGTTATTTATCTTGGTTTTACTTTGGTAGTAAAAAATAGATTATCATTAGGTGTGCTGGTAGCTTTCATATATTATTTAGGTATAATCCGTGGTAAAGTCACAGGAGTTATAAAATCCTACATTCCTTTAAAACAAAGTCTAACTGTTTTTAGTGATTTAATTAAACTTAAGGAAGAAATTCCCGAAGAGAATAAAGCCCATCCTAAACCTATTCTGTCAAATATAGAAGGAAGAATTGAATTTAAAAGTGTCTGGTTTGGTTATTCTGAACAAAAGGAGCCCATTTTAAAAGACGCCTCTTTCGTCATTAATCCAAAAGAAAAAGTTGCTCTTATTGGAGAAAGCGGGGTAGGTAAGACTACCTTAGTTAATCTGATGCTTCGTTTCTATCAACCAATTAAAGGCAAAATTCTTATTGACGGATATGATATTAAGGAGGTCAATCTTACCTCCTTACGTAAACAGATTGCTATTGTTTCGCAAGACGATATTTTATTTAATACAACCATAAAGGAAAATATTGCTTATGGAAAAGAAGATGCAACTTGGGCGGAGCTTATTCAAGCATCTAAGATTGCCAAAGCTCATGAATCCATTATATCTTTACCTCAAGGTTATAAAACTATAGTAGGAGAAAAGGGAACAAGGCTTTCTGGAGGAGAGCGTCAAAGAATCTCTATTGCCAGAGCGATATTGAGAAACCCTAAAATACTTATATTAGATGAGGCCACATCCTATTTAAATGATGAATTAGAGGTCCTAATATACGATGCCTTAGACTATTTTATAAAAGACAAGATAGTTTTTATTATTACCCATAGGGCCTCTACTGTTACAAAGATTGCTACTAAAATATTATTTTTTGATAATGGAATGATACAGGAATTAGAGCCGCAAGAATTTATTGCATCTCCATCAGCTATGCTTAAATAAAATATTTTGTAGATAGCTATATGACAGATTATAATGAAGAACGAATATTAAAAAATCAAACACAGAGTTTATGCAATATTTGTTTTCATGAAATCCACGCAAGAGTTGTTCAGAAGCGCAGCCAAGTCTTTATTCAGAAAAGTTGTCCGTTACATGGGGATTTTGAAGGTTTACTTGAAAAAGATATCGATTTTTATCTCAGGTTTGCCCAATTAAAAGTTAAAGGAAAACCATTTTTTAATGGTTTAGTTATCCCTGTTACTTTTAAATGCAATATGAGCTGTTCCTTCTGTTACACAGCTTATCAAAACCAAGCTGATATCGGTTTAAATCAATTAAGAGAAATTATAGGCAACTTTATGGGAAGAGGTATTTATTTATCTGGAGGCGAGCCCACACTCAGAGAGGATTTATTTGAAATTATTAGTATAGTTAAATATTTTGGAAAGGTTTGCACTTTAGTAACCAATGGATTAAAACTCTCAGATAAAGATTATGTTAAGCAATTAAGACAGGCGGGGTTAGATGCGGTTCTACTTTCGTTCGATAGTTTTAAGGAAGAAACATACCGATTACTTAAGATAAGTTATAATAATCAGTATGACATTTTTAAATCAAAAAAAATTGCTTTGGAAAATCTTGAGAAGGAAAAGATTAAAACGCAACTTGGAATTACAATTTATCCTGGAGTAAACGATAATGAAATTAAAGATTTTTTTATTTTTGCTATGAAAAAACGCTCTTTCGTAATAGGATTAAGAATAAGAAGCTGTGTTAATGTCGGCCGCTTTGGCGAACAAAAACAACTTTTTTTATCGGAGTTATTAGAGCTCTTTTATAGACAACTTGGTTTAAATAAAAAATTGTTATTGGATTATTTTCTCGATAAAAAAGATGATTATCATAATATTCACCATATTCAATTCCGCATAAGAGGATTAATAATAGGAGAGAGTCTTTTACCAATTTATTGTAAGGATAATATACCGAACAAAATTATCTCCCTGCCTTATTTATTAAAGAAATTAGGTGCAAAACAATTTTTAAAACGATTTATTGATAGACTTTCAAAAGGGGTACCTTTAATGACGTGTCAAGCGAGAATCATTTGCTGGCCAACAAAAGAAAATATTGATCTACAGGAGGTGGATAGAGGAATTGCTCATATATATGGTTTAGATAAAATATTAAATTTTTGTCACGCTATTATTTTGTTAGAACAACAAAATAGAAGAGTCGCTGATAAATAGGTCGCGGCGGTAAAATGAAGAAGGAACTATCGGTTATCATTCCTACTTGCAACCGAAGGGAATCATTAAGAGAATGTTTAGAGTCTCTCTTTGTCCAAAATTACCCTAAAGATGCCTATGAGATAATTGTGGTTGATGACGGCTCACCTATTGGGACAAAAGAGTTAGTAGGAAATCTTATAAAACGAGGCAATAATAATTTAGTATACTTAAGACAGGAACATAGAGGTACGGCAGCTGCTTCTAACTTAGGGATGAGATATGCAAAGAGTAATATAGTTGCTTTTACCGAGGATGATTGCATTATGCCTTGTGACTGGATAGGAAAGATAGTTTATTTTCATAAAAGATATCCAAATGTAGCAGCTATTCAAGGAACGATCTTGAATTATTATCGAAACAATCTAATTGCTACGCTTGAACAGAAAATTAATGATACCTACTTGGACTATATCTTATATGAAGAGGATGATAACAAATATATTACACTTTTTTATACCGGCAATTGTTCTCTAAAAATAGAAATATTTAAAGAGCAAGACATCGTTTTTAACAAACAGCTTCTTGCTTGCGAAGATGTGGATTTAAGCAACCAGCTGCTGGAGAAAGGATTGAAAATTTTATATACAGAACGAATTAGCGTATTGCATAAATACAGAACAAATATCGCTTCTTTTACCAAGAAACATTTTCGTGATGGAAGGTGGCGATATTTATTGAGGCTAATTTGGCACAAAACCGAAAGGGATTATAACACAAAAAGATTTTCTCCAATTAAATTTTTCTTGAAAATGGATTTTGAATATTTACGGAATTATAAATTAAAAGGAATAATTTTAATAGCCCTTCATATATTAAGAAAATTAGCACGCAGTTTAGGATATCTGTATCAAAAGATGACCTTGGGCGATGATTTCGTATATAAGAGAATATAAATTTGGCGATAAAGAAAAAATATTTGAGTTAATAAGGGAGGTCCCTATAAACAATGTTTGGGGCATCCCTATTTCTTTTATGATCCATAAAACGTGGGACTGGCTATTTTTAAATAACCCCCTTAATCCCGATGGCTCTGCGCACATCTTGGTCTCAGAGATAAATTCTAATATCATAGGGTTTATCGGCAATATCTTTGTAGATTTAAAAGTAGATAATAAGATTATTAAAGCAAGATGGGGATGGAACTTTATCACTCATCCTCGACATAGAAATAGAGGAATAAGACTATTTAAGATGTATTTAGACATGTTAAGTTTTCCCTGTTTTGGATTTCCTGGTCGAAGAGCGGTAGTTCTGGAGGCAAAATTGGGAGTACATAAAATCACTTCTATTTATCGCCAAATCCGTATCTTAAATATGAAGGTATTCCTACAGAATAAACTTACTAACAGAACTATTTCCTACTTAGGAGGGCTAATCTGGGACATAATCTCTAAGGCTTGTTTTAAAACACCATATCCTGATAAAAATATATCTGTTACAGAAATCGCTTCCTTTGATGACAGGTTCAATAAATTCTGGCAAGAAGTATCCATTGATTATCCCATCATTATTGTGCGTAACCAAAGATATTTAAACTGGAGATTTATTGAAGCGCCTTTTAAATATCATATCTTTACGGCTATCAAAGATGATAATATCTTAGGCTATATCGTCTTACGGCAAGAAGAAAGGAATGGTCTTAAGAGAGGTTATATAGTAGACATCTTAACAAAAGCTAATGATATAAAAACCCTCAATGCCTTAATCTCAAAAGCAGTCTCATACTTTAAAGAAAATAAATGCGATGTAGCTGAATGTCTCGTCCTTACAAACAAAAAAGCCTATCAGAAGGCATTGACAAAGCAATGCTTCATGATAAAACGATTTATAGGCTATTTTGTTGGATATAGCAAAGATGAAGAAGTATTATCCCTTATAAAAAATCCAGATAACTGGTTTATCACTGCTTCTGATCCGGATTTAGATGTTTAATTTAAATTTGAGACCATTGAAAAACTATTTGTTTTACCGCAAAATCGCCAGAAGCTGCTAAAACGCCTCATTTGTCAATGGGGAGCAGGATAGAAATTTATTTTTAAAAAAGTATTTAACTCTTGTAAAAATATGGATTTGAAGCATGTTTGGTATGAGAAAATAAAAAAATGCCTTCGTAATAGATATTATTTACGAAAATTGATAAAGAAGATACAAGTAACTCCCTGGCTTATGAATAATCGTCTTTATTGCAATATCTATAACAATAGAATCAAATATATGATAAAAGAACCTCTAACTCAGATACCAGAGTTCATCAATATTGAAGCTACTAATGCCTGTAATGCCGGATGTGTAATGTGCACTCATTCAATAATGAAAAGAAAGGCAGGCTTTATGGATTCAAGATTGTTCAAGAAAATCATAGATGAAATTTCTTATTTAAAAAATAGTAATAAAACTTCAATTGGTTTAAATAATATTGGTGAACCCTTAATGGATCCATATATTATTGAAAGAGTTAAATATATTAAAGGGAGAGGATTAAAGGTAACGTTTTATACCAATGCGTCTTTATTAAATAAAGAATCTTCCCTAGTACTTATTAATTCCGGTATAGACAAAATAGGTTTTAGTTTAGATGCATTTATGAAAAGGACTTATGAAAGAATCCGCAGAGGCCTTAATTTTGAAATTACACTGAATAATATCTTACAATTTTTAACTCTAAGAAAAAAACTTTCTAAAAACCGCCCAGAAGTGATTATTACCTTAATTAAGATGAAAGAAAATTATAATGAGCTTAGAAGGCATTTCATAAGATGGAAAAGCTTAGTGGAAGATGTAGTAATTTCAGATGTCCATGATTGGGCGGGACGAATAAAAGTAAATGGAGTAAATAGTCCAGACATTGCTCCACAGATTAAAAGATGGCCTTGTCGTGATCTATGGGAGAACCTAATTATTTTATATAATGGCGACGTAGTTCCTTGTTGCGTGGATTACGATGGTGAAATGATATTGGGTAATTTGTCAAAAGATTCATTAAAGAAGATTTGGCAAGGAGAAAAACTTCAGATTATGCGTCAATTACATCTAAATAGGGAGTTTAACAAACTACCAGTTTGTAAAAATTGTCTGAAGCATCGCAGTTGGTGGTAATATGTTAGAAGCATCGGTGATTATCCCAACTTATAATAGAAAAGAATCATTAAGAGAATGTTTAGAGTCTTTGAATAGCCATGTTGCTTTTGTGATTCACAAAACCTGGGACTAGCTATTTTTAAATAACCCCTTTAATCCTGATGGCTCTGCGCACATCCTGGTCTCAGAGATAAATTCTAATATCATAGGGTTTATCTGCAATATCTTTGTAGATTTAAAGATGAATAACAAAATTACCAAAGCAAGGTGAGGCTGTAATTTTATGACCCATCCTAAATATAGGGCAAATCCGTATCCTAAATATGAAGGTATTCCTACAGAATAAACTTGATAACAGAACCATCGCCTACTTGACAAAGCAATGCTTCATGATAAAACGATTTAGAACCTGTTTTAATGGATATAGCAAAGATGAAGAAGTATTATCCCTTATAAAAAATCCAGATGGCTGGTTTATCACTGCCTCTGATCCGAATTTAGATGTTTAATTTAAATTTGAGACCCTACGGCAGATTTAATGTCGAGTTGGCAAAAATAGTTAAAGAGGCAGGCTATATATGTGCTGTTGGCGCTATCGATGAGCCAAATAAGTCCGATACCAGCATCTTTTGCCTTAATAGATATGAGATAAGAAACGTACCTTTCTCATCTTTTGTGGCGAAGAGAAAAGGGCTTACAGGAATGCCATTACTGTGTAAGATTCACAACCTCTTCTTTCAATCCGTATAATTGTATATAAAACAGGGAGCAACATATGGTTGACGTTATTCTTATTAGACCTCCATTGACCAAAGAGGACAGGTATCTAGGAAGCATTATCTTTGAACCGCTGGGCCTGCTAATGATTGCGGCAGTGCTCGAACAGCATAATTGTTCCGTTAAGATCATCGATTTACAAAAGGATAAGATAAATTTACCTAGAGTCTTGTCAAAAGAAAAACCAAAGATTGTTGGAATTACAGGTGTTACGATATCGAGGTTCGAAAGTTTCAAAATCGCACGTATAGTGAAGTCCGTTTCTGAGGAGATAATAACCGTTTATGGTGGGCCGCACGCTTCTTTTTGTGCTGATGAAACCTTAATGAGCATTCCTGAAATAGATATTATAGTGAAAGGAGAAGGCGAACTAACATTCTTGGATTTGATACGGGTGTTTATAAATGGAAATATTGGGTTAGGCGATGTTCAAGGCATAGCCTATAGGTCTAATAATAATATTATACATAATTCGGGACGTCCTCGCATAAACGATTTAGATACTCTGCCCTTTCCAGCAAGGCATTTAATGCAAACAAAGAGATATATAGTTTATGCTGCGTTTATAAAGAAGCATTCCTTACCAATAATTGCTTCACGGGGTTGCGCGTATGACTGTTCCTACTGTGCGGAGAAGAAACTTTTCGGCAAATTCTATGCTAAGAGGTCTCCTCGAAATACTGTCGATGAAATTGAAGTACTAATAAAGACTTATGGAGTTAAAACATATCTATTCCTTGATAGTGTTTTTGGCTTAGATAGGGAACACGCATTTTCTATCTGCGAAGAACTTATCCGGCGGCGGTTGAATATATGTTGGGCCTGCCAAACACACGTCTCTTGTTTAAATCTAGAAATTATGAAAAGAGCTGGATGCATACTTATATACATAGGATTAGAATCGATAATCCCATCCATACTACAAAATGTTAATAAAGATAATAAGATTGAGCAGGTTGAAAATTTTGTCAAATACTCGGAAAAGATAGGCATGCTATATGGTATGTTTATGATGACGGGATTACCAGGCGAGGCTTTAGATGACGCGTTAAAGAGTTTAAATTGGTATCTAAGTTTATGCAGGAAGGACCCAAGGTGCGTGCGTCACCTTCCATTCAATCCTACAAAAATATTACCTGGCACTCCGCTTGAGGCATGGGCCAGAGAAAAAAGATATCTGCCCGAAGACTTTTCTTGGAGCAAGCCATACTATTGTCAAGAGAATAAATATATCGATGTTAGCGTAACGCAGCCTCTACTTGTTCAGCCCCAGTTTGGCTATGATGAATACAGGTATATACATTATCTTTGCATGAAAGAAACTGCCGATATTTGTATAAAAAAGCTTTCGCACATTAAGATATCTTTACCATATAAAACATTATTACAATAGATTGAAGTCAATTTTATACTGGCGCTACTGCCGGTAAATTTTATAGGAAAAATGATAAAAGGACTTCGCTTTCGCTAAAGTGCGCTTGAAGTATTCAACTTCAGCAACGGTCTCAATTTAAGATGTAAGAATTATACAATGTCCATTTCAGATACTTTTAGGCTTAGAAAAGTGCTCGTTATAGAATTAACAAGATTAGGAGATGTAATTTGTGACATTCCTGCAATCAAGGCATTGAAGAAAGCGCATCCTTCTTTAAATATTACGATTTTGGTTGAACCTTTTTATAAAGATATTCTTATAAGGAATCCTTACATTAGTAGAATATTCACTTTTGAGAAAACAAATACAATTTTAGGATTATTAA
>JAHFGO010000131.1:0-3560 GCA_023247385.1 Candidatus Omnitrophota bacterium
TTGCGCGAAGGACGGCTATTTTATCTCTCTCTTCGCTTGAGAGATGTGTATATTTATTTTCCATAACGCATAGATTAACATATATATCCTATGCGTTGCACTTCCTCATTGAACTGAGGTCTCTTTTAAAACATCCTTATTCTTAATTTCATCATCAACGCTAAAAATAATAAACACCTTACCGCCATATTTTTCCTCAAAATCTCGGAAACTGGCTTTCATTCTTTCTGAAGCTGAATAATTACCGAAATTTGCTTTAGCTGTAACGGGTTTAATTTGTATCCCAAGCGCTTTTTTGCCAACGTACCCTATATAATCAATATCTCCGGCATGATCAAGAGCGGCATCAGATTCGACAAACTTTACTTTTGGAAATTGTTTCGCTAAATTATCAGTCAGTACAGATTTTTCTCTAATAAAACCGTCATATGTTCTTTGGATCGTAAGATTATAAATATAACCAATGCAATCCTCTAAAGTAAGCTGGCTAAAAGCTTCTTGCCATTCAGGAATAACTATTTCCTTAATTTTTACATAAAGTCTTTCGCCAAGCTCTCTCAATATATCTTTTGTGATTTTTACTGGGACTTTCCCATCAGTGTGTGCTTTTTTAAAATACCAAGATTCCCATTCCTCTATAGATTTTGGCTGGCATTCACGAATCAAAGCCATAACTGCGCCTACTTTATTAGGGCGAGATAATTGATACGTTTGACACGCATAATTAAGCACCTTTTCTTTCTTACCAAAATCCATTGAATACCGTTTATTTTTCATTGTGCGCATGTTCCAATCTTTGCAACTCTAAAAATTTTTCTTTGTATTTGAAATCCAGCGCGGTATCCACTGAAGCCAATCCTGTTTTTATTAAATGGGCATTGATAAAAGTCTTATTTTTTAGATAGAGATAGCACAATAATCTATTCTCATTATCATATTTTTGCTGATCATATTTCATAAACACTTTCTGGCCTTGCGTTTTTTTAATTAAATACTCACTCGCTTCACCGTTTTTCAATACATCCTGCTTTACACCAAGTAATCTTACGGTTAAGCCGTTGTTCAATTTTAGCACTTCGGGATTTACAATTTCTTTTACGGTAAAAAATTCTTCTCTTTGACCGCCGTTTTGATCAATTTTTGAACCAAACTGCAGCTGTCTGGGGTCTATTTTTTTATCGAATTTTATCGGATCTTTAAAAATATAAGGCAATTGTTTAATTTCGTCTGAGAAATTTATTGATAATTTTTCCTGTTCGGACGTTTCAAATATACATTCTTCAAAAAATAGCTTTTGAGCACAGCCGATTCTTTCTTTTATGGTTGGCAGGAAATCACCGTTTATCTCGTACCCAACAGAGTTTCTATTTAGATTCTTCGCGGCTAATGTTGTTGTCCCGCTGCCCAAAAAAGGATCAAGCACAGTATCGCCAACAAACGTGAACATTTTGATAAGCCGTTTGGGCAGTTCTTCTGGAAACATTGCCAGATGCTTATCCTGTTTTTCTCCAGCAAAATTCCAGTGACCAGTAAAATATTGATTCCATTCTTCGGTTGTTAATTTTGACTGCTCCCTTATTTCGCTGCTGACCGGCTTTGAAGAACCTTGCTTCTTGAAAATCAAGATAAATTCATAATCAAGTTTTAATATGCCATTGCGGGGATACGGGAAAGAGCCCATAACAGTCGCGCCGCCAGTGGTATTGCATGTTGTAACTTTTTGCCATATCACAGCTCCCATATAATCAAAACCTATGGTTTCGCAGAATTTTATAATTTCTGTACGGATAGGTATAATTTTGTATCTTCCATAATAAACCGACCTTGCGAATTGATCACCAATGTTGATGCATAACCTGCATCCATTATATAGGACTCGATAAGATTCATTCCAAACTAAGTTAAGGTTATTGATATACTCCTCGTAAGTGTGGTTAAATCCTATCTGCTCGTCGCTGCCATAATCCTTCAGCTGCCAATATGGAGGCGAAGTAACAACAAGGTGCACGGAAGCATCTGCAACTTCCCGCATTTTCCTTGAATCACCTATTATTATTTTATGGAGTGTTTTCATATGCTATGCACTTTTTTGTTTACCTGAGCGTCCAAATTCGCCTCATATGCGAAGGTCATTCGCTTCGCTATGACACTCCTATTCATCGCGCCATTACGCTCGTTCAGGATCAAATCCGCCTTCGGCGGATTTGGCTGGGACGTCTGGACTCGAACCAGAATACCGAGACCCAAATTCTCGTGTCCTACCATTAGACGACATCCCATTCTACAACAAACGGCGCTTTCTTTTTGCCATAAACTATAAAACTCAACTATAAACTGTCTTTACAGCTCGATGTCGTTCTCAGCGTCAAGGTCTTCTGGCCGTTTGCGCGCGGGCCCATCCTGATGCGGCTCCGCGTGGCTCGGTCCCGGGACGGGTCCGGCAGGCCTGGCCGAAGGCGATTTCAGCTCGGCTTCGTACGCAACCAGGACCTTCTTCTGGATGTATTCCCTGCATTCGGCGGTTATGGGATGCGCGATGTCCCTGTGCTCTGACTGATGAGTCGCGTCTTCGCCCGGCGCCGGAGGCCTGTATTCCGGGGCTGGCGGCAGGCTTGCCCCGCATGAGTTGCAGAACTTGCTCCGCACGACATTCCTGAAGTGGCACCTCGGGCACGGATCTTTTATTTTTCGCGACGGCATCGCGACGAATAGTCCTTTGTTTCCTTCTATTACCTTAACGTTTCTCACCACAAAGGCGTTATCGATGGTGATGGTCGCGTAGGCCTTCAGCTTCTTGTCCTGTCCCTCTCTCAAAAAAACTCTTACCTCGGTGATCTCCATCTTAGGTCTACTCCTTGTTTTTACAATGTCCTGGCAATAAAGATTTGCCACTTTCTTCTTTCACAAGTTGACAGACTATTCACCAACTTCTTCTTCGCGGTTTGCGCCTCCTTTCCGTCCTGAAATAAACAAAATGCGCTTGGCCCGCTCCCTGACATTATAGCCTTCCTCCCGGTGAGGCGAGCCAAACGTTCTATTATGCGGCCTATTGTCTTTCTTATCTCAACAGCAGCCGGCTCGAGATCATTATGAAGAACTGAACCTATAAAAGCGGCGTCTATTTTAACGCCTCCCCCGTGGTTTGTCAAGCCCTGCGGCCCAAATTCAGGGTTTGACCCTGTGCCCCTCGACAAAATCGGAGGGGTCAAGTCCCTCGACAAAGATTGCTGAAAAAATGTCATTGCGAGCGACTGCGAGCGAAGCGAGGCAGGAGCGAAGCAATCCCTATGTCGGATTGCTTCGGACTTCGTCCTCGCAATGACGCGCATGGCGACTTTTTCAGCGCTCTCAGACAAAAGGCGAATAGAGTCTAATTTCTTATAGACCCTTTTAGTCGATAAATGGAAATTAGGATATACAATTATGTGATAAAACACATTTCTGCTATCTATTGGCTCAAGCGAATCCCCTCTATCAGTCCCTACGGCAAAGCCGCGCTCCAACAAGAAGAATGGGACATCCGCGCCAAGGGTTTTTCCAATACCAGTCAAATCCTGTAT
>JAHFGO010000131.1:3570-3987 GCA_023247385.1 Candidatus Omnitrophota bacterium
ATATAAATCTCCAGGCCCTGGCTGCAGCCGGAAAAATCCAATATCGCCTTCGCCGCTTTATAGGCTAGATTATCCTCTTTTCTTCGGGTAATGGCTGTATTTGAAGCAAGGCGTATGCATTTACCAGCCTTTTGGATGCGGATCCTGTCAGCAAGGTCTATGCGCTCGAACAGGGTTATTATGTTGTGATACCCGTCTTCTCTTTTGTTCAGGACCTTGAGGTACAGATTGACTTTGGCCGGCGCGCTGATGATCATGTTAATGGGGGACGTTCCCAAAAGAGACTGTTGAAAAACGATTAAAACTCTAAACCCGAAATCCTAAATTCTAAACAAACTCAAAACTCTAAATTCAAGACATGCCGGTTTCGGATTTCGAGTTTAGGATTTGTTTAGGATTTAGAGTTTTGGATTTAGG
>JAHFGO010000074.1 GCA_023247385.1 Candidatus Omnitrophota bacterium
TTCAAAATACGTGGCTTTAGTTCTTGCGATTATCTCGCGCTCTTTGGCTTTGTAGCCCTCATATGAGATCCTTGCGTCTTTGGATGCTATGGCAGAGCGCAAAAATAATTTCGTGGGAAACGGCATCTTTTGTGAGATCGCGTAACTGCGCATGGGTTTTCCGGCCACGTCCATAATGCCGGCCCGCATTTCGTCATAGGAATATTCCAACATCGGGTCATCGGGGGCGAGTTCCTGTGGAACCTTAGCCTTTGCGGCCTGGTAGTTTTTCTTTGCGGCCAAAACCTCAGGATTTGATTTAAGCGCTTCATTGATCGCGGTGCTTAGAGACAGGCCTTCTTCGCCTGCAGCATAAGATTGATTGAAAATAAGAAATATGAAAAGGAAAATGAAAAATAATGCAAATATTTTCTTCATCCCGTTCACCTTCTGAATTTTGAGAAAAGGTCGAGCACTTCTTCTAACTTTATCTCCTTCTCTTTAGCAGATTTACTCCTACAGGCAGCTACAACGCAATTCTCGAGATGCCTTTTCAATATCTTGTCCTCAACATTGGATATCGCGCCAACGATAGAGTGTAGCTGTGTCAAGATATCTACGCAGTATCTGTTCTCATCGATCATCTTCTGAACGCCGCGGATCTGGCCCTCTATTTTCTTCAGATACCCCAATAAGTTGCTGTAATCGACCCCTTTGTCTTTCATAGCACTACCAAGTATACCATACCCCCCTATGGTATGTCAAGGGGCAACGCAAAATTTTTCTGTAGCTACATCAAATGGCCACTTCAGCCAGGGGGCTAGAGCCTAATTTTGCCACTTCAGGACTTTGTTCGCGGCTTAGAATTTTTTCGCCGTGTGCGGAGTTAAATAAATTTTATGGGTCCTGCCGCTCCTTCGACTTTTCTTTTTACAGGCCTCGTGGGAGTCAGGGTAGTTAAGGTGGGTGAGCCCCCATCTCGCCACTATCGGCCTTGTTCGAGAAAAGTCTTAGTCGCGTCACCCATAAAATTTCTAAGCAACACTTTCTCTGGCCAGATAGGTGAGCTTTTCGCTCACCTATCTGGCCTTTAATTCGGAACTAGCAGGGCAGCTACCAGCGGGATGCCCGCAGATCGCGTAAAATTTTGTGAGCGAGCATCGCAATTGAGTAAAGCCCTGTACCATATGGTACAGGGCGAAGAAATCTTAAATACATCAATTGCAGCGAGCCACAAAATTAGCCGAAAGGGCACCCGCTGGTAAAGCTGCCCAATGCGGCCACAAAAGTAAACGCTTCGTGGAGAAGCCAAAAATTTAAAGCCTTTGGACTATTTCAAAGCCTAAGCCAAGAAGAAGCGATAAGACAATTAGCGATGCTAAGAATATGGACAAAACTTTTATGCCGTATTCTTTTCTTAATACGAGAATTGTGCCGTAGCTTGTTACTGGCCCTATTAGTAGAAGAGTCATGCCGGCGCCGGGGTTCATCCCCTGCCGTATAAGGCTGTCCACTAACGGCACGGTTGCTGTAGAGCATATATACATCAATATCCCAAAGATTATGCTGAACGCGTAACCTAGCCAGCCGCTCAGGTATAGTCTAATGAGCCTTCCTATTGGGACAAATGCGGCGACAACAGACGCCAGAATTATACCCATGAATATCTCCAGGCCTATCTCTTTTGGCAGGTCTATGTATGCATATTTTAAAATTGACTTGATTTTTTCCATCGGAGTTTTCGCATGATGATGCGTATGCTCGACGCCGGTCTCGCAATGCGGGCAATTTATTTTCTCTTCTATCTTTTTAGGTGTATATTTTATCTTATTACCTATCAGACCTGTCACCACGCCCATTATAATGACAGCGAAAAATATATATACAGTGAACTTTAATCCGAGGAGGCTGTACGCAACGAACAGGGCGCTTATGGATGTCGCCGGTGTCGCAATTAAAAAAGCTAAGATTGGCCCGAGGCGCGCACCCTTCTTATAGAAGCTTACGGCTACGGGTAGACTCCCCCAACAGCACACTGGAAGAAATGTACCAACTAATGTGGAATAAAAGATTGGCTTAATGCCCTCGGCTCCCAAATACTTAAGGACCTTATCCTCTGGGACCAGTTCATGCACAAACCCGCTTATAAAAAAACCAGCTGCAAGGGCTGGTATTATTTCTGCTAAATAATGTAAAAATATTTGAAAGAAATATGTCATATAAATCTTATTCTACTATATCTCCCACGACGGGCTCAACTATCACGCCTCTCTTCTTCAGATATTCCACGCCCTTTCCTATATCCTTTTCTTTACCTTCCAGCTCCAGCACTATTTCTCCCACATCGTCCGTAACTTTAGCACGTCGGATGTTTGGCATAACATCAAACTTCTTTGCCATTTCAAATGTTACAGGTTTTTTAATTAAATCCTTTGGAAATGTCAACTTCACAATTTGCTTTGCCATCCATCACCCTCCGTTTTTATTTTTCTTATTTTGTGTCTTAAGCTGACAAAACTCCTCATAATCTATAAGTTTTTTTATCGTTGGATTCTCTCCACAGATTGGGCAGTCTTTATACTTTGGAACTTTGACTATTCTAAAAGAAGAATCGAGCGCATTAAAAACCAAAAGTCGGCCAACCAACATTTCTCCTATCCCGAGCACAAACTTTAATACTTCGTTAGCCTGGATTACGCCTATCACGCCTGCCACTGCGCCCAGGATTCCAGCCTCTTGACAACTTGGCACTGCACCTGGCGGCGGCGGTTCCGGAAATAGGCACCTGTAGCATGGCCCCTTCCCCGGTATTATCGTCATGGCCTGACCGTCGAAGCGGAATATGCCTCCGTGTGATAATGGTTTCTTGGAAAGAACACATGCGTCATTTACTAGATATCTCGTTGGAAAGTTGTCTGACCCGTCTACAATTATATCATAGTCCTTGACAATATCTAATATATTCTCTGAGGTAAGGCGCAGGTTGTAAGGCGCAACCTCAACATCCGGATTTATCTCCCGCATCCTCTCTTTACCAGACTCCACCTTGGGTTTGCCTACATTTTTTGTGGAATGCAGTATCTGTCTCTGAAGGTTGTTAAGCTCCACTTTATCTGAATCGACAATGCCTATTTTGCCTATCCCGGCTGAGACAAGATAGAGTCCAGCCGGTGATCCCAGGCCACCAGCGCCTATCACCAGCACTTTCGCAGAAAGCAGCTTCTCCTGCCCCTTGCCGCCAACATTTGGCAAGATTACCTGCCTTGAATACCTCTCTATCTGATCCTCTCTAAGCATATCGATCTCCTAATTACCTTATTAACACACCTCCGGGGTGTGTTTTGTGTTTTTGGCCGCCTGCTATTGCAGGTATTATCGATACCTCATCCCCATTCTTCAAAGGTGTCTGGTCCATCTTTAAAAACCTTATGTCCTCGTCGTTCACATATATATTGAGGAATCTGCGTATCTTCCCATTCTCGTCACAAAGCCTGTCTTTAAGGCCAGGATAAGTTTTTTCCAGATTATCAACGAGATCTTTTACGTTTCCAGCACTGCACTCTACAACATCTTTATCTTTCGTCAGTTTTTGTAATGGTGTTGGGATTCTTACCTTTATCATCGCCATTTTTATCTCCTCATCTTCTCTTCAAAGTCTTTCAGTGTCGGTTTTATTTTTATACCTTTACCAATTCGATCGATTACCGCTTCCTGTGTCTTCAGGCCATTACCCGTGATCGAGATAACTATTGATTCGTCTTTCGGAATTTTTCCTTTTTCTATCAATTTCTTGGCCACGCCCAATGTCACGCCGCCCGCTGTTTCTGTAAATATGCCTTCTGTCTCTGCCAATAGTTTTATCGCTTCCACAATTTCATCGTCGGTTACGGAATCCGCACTACCGCCGGATTCCTTCACTGTCCCGACAGCATAGTATCCGTCTGCGGGATTTCCTATGGCAAGCGACTTTGCTATTGTGTGAGGCTTAACCGGTTTTATTATATCAGAATTCTCTTTTATTGCCTTTACTATTGGAGCACATCCATCCGCCTGTGCCGCATAGATCTTTGTATGGCCATGGTCTATTAATCCTATCTTTTTGAATTCATTTATGGCTTTCCATATCTTTGTGATTAAAGACCCTCCGGCGCATGGCACTATAATATGCTTTGGCGCCTTCCAGCCGAGTTGCTCTACGATTTCATATCCGTACGTTTTTGAACCTTCTGCATAATAAGGCCTTATGTTTATATTGACGAAGGCCCATCTATATTTTGTGGCTACCTCAGAGCAGAGCTTGTTCACCTCATCGTAATTGCCCTCTACTGCTACAAGGTTGGGTTTATATATAAGTGTGCCGACGACCTTTCCCATCTCCAAATCTGCCGGTATGAATATGTAGCTTTTCAGGCGGGCAGCTGCTGCCTGGCTTGCCACAGAATTAGCTAAATTCCCCGTTGAGGCGCAGGCGACCGTATCGAAGCCGAACTCTTTTGCCTTCGAGAGCGCCACTGCTACCACCCTATCTTTGAATGACAGGGTCGGGTGGTTAGTAGAATCATCTTTTATGTATAACTCTTTTACGCCAAGCGCCTTTGACAGATTTTTCGCCTCGATAAGCGGCGTGAATCCTGAAGTTAAACCATCTGTGGGCTTACCGTCTATAGGTAAGAGCTCTCTATACCTCCACAAGTTTTTAGGCCTCGATTCTATCTGGCTTCGCGTGAGGGCCTCTTTAATCTTCTCGTAATTATACACCACCTCTAAAGAGCCGAAACAATACTCACAGACATAGAGAGCTTCTTTCGGATACGGCCTGCCGCATTCCCTGCATTTTAATCCTTTCACGAAACTCATATCTTTCTCCCTAGCTTACGCCTTCTCAATCAATAGGCGAAAATGATCGTTAATCTTATCCACCTTAATGACTCTGTGCCCTTCTTCCTTTATGCTCCTGGGGACGTTCGCCATCGGCTCTCCCGGATCAATGACTATCTCTAGAATCTGGCCTTTATTCATCTCTTCCAGTTTCAATTTCGTTTTGACAAAGTTTATTGGACAGACCACTCCCCTCAAGTCAAGCGTGGCATCTGGCTTCTTTTCTTCCATTGTTTATTCCTGAAATTTTCTTTCTTCCGGCATCCATCCACTTTGGAAAGAATGGATCTTTATAAATTCCGGTTTCTTCGGATTTTTAACCGCATATTCGCCTAAAACCGGTTTTATAAATTCAACGAAGTCTAACCATTTCTCCATCAAAATATCCCCGATCCTAACCCTGCCTCTGCCTTTGCCTCTGTCATTATACCACTCGATGACCTTTTCGATAACAGAACCCATCTTCTCTTCGGGTAAAAGTTCGGCTATCACCGAACCATTAACAGGGTGGCGGCCGTGTCTACCGCCTACGCGCGCGATCAATCCTTTTCGGCCTTCTTTCCAGGAACTAGTCGGGCATGCACGGATACAATCTGCGCAGTAAAGGCACTTGCTCCTGTCTATGGCAGGTTTCCCGGTTTCCGGATCGTTAGTAATTGCTCCTTCTTTACATGCGTAACCGCAGATCCGGCAGCCGGTACAAGTCTCTTCGTCCCATATTGGCTCAACTGCACCCTGAAAGCCTAAATCCATTTCATTGGTGCGAAAACAATCTATTGGACAACCTGAAAGCGAGATCTTAAATTTGTGGTTACACTGAATGCCAAAATATTTTTGATCGATCTCCTGGCACAGTTTCTGCACGTCGACTAAACCATTAGGATTATATTCACAGCCTGAGCAGGCAGTCGGAACGCGCACCCGCGGTCCGCACGAGGCTATCTTCTGGTCAACCATTTTTAAATCTTCAGCTAATTGTGCAAAATCATTGTAATGGACATAGGGAATCTCTATCGACTGGCGCACGCTGATATGCACGTAGTCTTTCTTGGAATATTTCGGCGCCACTTCGGCAATCTTCTTTAATTTTTTAAAAGGGACTCTGCCTCCTGGGCAGCGCAGCCTCACTGTAAAAAGATCTTTTTGCCGCTGACGTATGTAGCCTCCGGATTTCAGCTGATCGAGATTAAAGACCTCTTTCTTGCCCTTTTCTAACTCAGCCTCCACCTTTGGCCTTTTCTGTTCCTCTAAATTATGATCGTATTTTATCTCTCTATTCTTTTTATCTTTCATTGCTTAAATCCTCCAAATTTTGCGAAGCAAAATTTGTCCCTCGCGTCCATGCGTAAACAAAGGACGCTCGGGACGAGGGACTTTTACGCGGTGAAATACTGTTCCATCGAGAAGTATCTTTCTCCTGTATCCGGAAATACTGTCAATACCAGCTTCCCCTTGCCAAGCGCTTTCGCAACTTTGAACGTCGCCCACGCAGCAGCGCCAGCCGATATCCCCACAAAGAGCCCCTCTGTAGCGGCAAGTTTTCTTGAAGTATCGAAAGCATCATTATCGCTCACCTGAATTATTTCGTCAATCACATTGCGGTTTAAGACCTCTGGAACGAATCCAGCGCCTATGCCCTGAATCTTATGTGGGCCAGCCGGATTGCCTGAAAGCACTGCGCTGGCTTTTGGCTCGACAGCGATTACCTTGATGTCAGGATTTTCTTTTTTTAAGATTTCTCCTACCCCGGTAATGGTCCCACCAGTTCCGACTCCCGCAACAAATGCGTCCAGCTTTGCGTCGGTGGCATTTAAAATTTCCTGAGCGGTTGTTCTTCTGTGAACTTCAGGATTCGACTCATTTTTAAACTGCTGTGGCATAAAGCCATTCGGCGTCTTTTTTAGTATCTGTTCGGCCTTTGCTATTGCGCCTTTCATGCCATCAATTCCTGATGTAAGCACAATCTCTGCACCATAGGCCTTCAATATATAGATCCTCTCAAGGCTCATCGTTTCAGGCATAGTCAGGATGCACTTATATCCTTTCACAGCAGCCACCATCGCAAGGCCTATTCCGGTATTTCCTGAAGTTGGCTCGACGATCGTGCCGCCTTTTTTTATAAGGCCCTTTTTCTCGGCATCTTCGATCATGCTTAGGCATATCCTGTCCTTTACACTGCCTCCGGGGTTAAAGTTTTCCAGTTTCGCCAAAATTTCCGCCATATCGGATGTCACGATCCTATTTAGCCTTACTATAGGCGTATTGCATACTAGTTCCAAAACATTGTCTGCAATTCTATCGCTAAAAGGCATATCCACCCCCCATGTAATAGACAAGTTCGATCCTATCGCTTTGTTTTAAAAAAATCTTGTTATATTTTTCTCTCTCTAAAATATTATCGTTCAGTTCAACGGTCACTACTTCTGGCCTGATCTTTTTAACTGCCAAAAGATCGGACACGCTCATTCCCTCTTTCACATCCTCTTTTTTTCCATTCAAAATCACTGTGATAGCCATATTCGATTTCTCCCTCATTCTATTTTCATTTTCTCTTCCGTAATCTTATTGTCCCGAATTTTAAATGCCCTCACGTTTGGATTATCTTTGTCTTTTAGCGATACGATCACATATGAAGCTTCGGGATAGAAGGCAAGTTCTACGTCATGGCTCGACGGATATGCCCTGCTTGCGACATGAGAGTGATATATAGCCACCATCTCTATGCCTAAAGAGCGAATCTCTTTAACCACTTTAAGCTGTTCTTTCGCATCCATAAAAAATGTTTCTGGACTTTTATCGGCGTTCGTCATTTCATAAACCCTGTTAACCCGCCGAACGCTATCTTCTTTGTCTTGCCCAATACAGGAAGGCGGGCCGGCAAGGATGCCGCATGCCTCGTTTGGCAGCGCTCTTTTACTATGTTCAATAATTTTATCTAAAAAATCCTTGCCTAAAATAAGCATCTGTCATCTCCTTATGAATATAGCTAATAGGCCATATGAGACAACTATCGCAAGTAGCGGAGTAAGCGTCCAGACCATGAATGTCCTTTTCGTTACATGGTGACTCAAAGTAAAGCGATGGCCGTTCTTTATGCAGCTTATGGCGAATATTGATAAGGCGTTAAGCTGCACATATGGAAACGGTGCTCCGAGACTCGAGGCAATGATTAGTAACGATCCTGTAACAAGACATACTAGATTCGACGTAATCAGCCCAAGCGGGACTACCTCTTTACCAAAAGTCTCTATATTACGCCTCCCGAATATAAATGCACCCAGACCAAAGAACGGTGCCACCAAGAGTAACCCGCTATTCGCATCTATGACATTTGCACCAACAAGCGGCCCAATAGCATTCGCTACATTGTTAGTGCCTACTGCAAACGCGCCATAACAACTGACGGCTAATGCAAATTTCTCCAATTTCTTCTCATTGGAGAATATCTTCTGGTATAGCCACAAATTCCCCGGATGCGGCGGATAGATTATTCTGTATAAAAAAAATGTTGCAAGAAAAGATATTACCGGAAATCCTATCCACATTGGGATTAGCCATAAAAAAGTCTTCAACTTAATGTGACCGAAATAAAGTGCTGCACCTGTAACGGCGCCTACAGTCACCATGCTGGTCGATTCTGGTATAGCCAAAAGATTGGCCAGAAATAAACTAGAAGTTGCTGCAAGTAAAATTATCAAAGCCACGTCTACAGTGATGAAATCCTTCGGCAATATCCCCTGACTTAATGTCTTAACGACGCCTCTGCCAAGCGTAATTGCGCCTATGATGACAAAGAGCGTAAATAACAATGTGGCTAATCTCTTTTTGACCAGCCGGCCGCCATAAATGGCTGAGAATGTCGGAGCAATGCCGCTTCCACCCATATTCATGGCAAAGAATATTACAACTATCATTAAAAGGACGAGTTTGATCAGATACCATCTCCTTCGGTATTTACTTTCAGTGGCCGTGTGTGGATACCGCATTCGCCGCCGCACTTACTCGTGCCGATCCAGCGGCCAGCGCGCTCATCGTCTCCTTGAGCAATCTTAGTGCAGGGTGCGCATCCCAATGATCTATAGCCTTCGGCATAGAGCGGATTGACCTTCACTCCGTTAAGGGCAAGATACTGCCACACTTCGCGTTCCTGCCAGATGAGAATCGGATTTAATTTTATCAATCCCTTGTCGCGTTCTTCGACCTCTTTAAAATCAGTACGAGTTCTGCCTTCGGTGCAGCGTAATCCCGTAACCCAGCACTTCACCTTCATCTCCTCAATGGCACGCTTTACCGGCTCTACCTTCAAGATGTCGCAGCAACGGTCTGGATCGGTCTCGTATAACTTGTGCGGTATTTCAGCATCATTTTTGTAAATTTTAAGTTCGGGATATTTTGCCACAAGCTCATTCATAAATTTAACTGTCTCTTTGGGTTTAAATCGCGTAGTCACTATGAAGCCCTGTATCTTCGGG
>JAHFGO010000132.1 GCA_023247385.1 Candidatus Omnitrophota bacterium
ACTTTTTAGAATATTTTCAATTATATATGTTATGGTAGTTTTACCGTTAGTCCCCGTGACTCCTGCGATTTTTAACTTTTGTGACGGATGGCCATAGAAATTATCAGCGATTATCGGAAGGGCAAGTCTCGTGTTATCTACCAATATCTTTTTTACATCTGGCGAGGAATGGAAATTTTCTTCTGATAAAATTGCTCTTGCCCCATTTCGCACTGCCTCATCTATAAAACTGTATCCGTTGATGCAATAACCTTTCACAGCTATAAATAAATCTCCTTTGGTCACAGTACGCGAATCATCCCGCACGCTCTTTATATCAAGGCTGCCTATATCGCCATCTGTCTTAAATTTTATCCCATTTAAAATATCCTTTAGATACATCAATGCGCACCTTTGGCATTCAGATACTTAAGCGATTCATCTGCCACATTTTTAAACACTGGTGCGGCAACATCACCACCATAATATACAGGACGGGGTTCATCAACACAAACCACAATGGAGAGAATCGGCTTTTCAACTGGCGCAAATCCAATAAAGGATGCAATAAACCTGTCATGAGAATATGTGCCGCCCGGTTCAACCTTTTGCGCCGTGCCAGTCTTGCCGCCGACACTATACTCCTCTATCTTGGCCTTCTTACCTGTGCCGCTTTCAACTACCCCCATCAATATGCTTCTCATTTTGGAGGCCGTCTCGGCTGAGATTACTCGTCTTAAAACTTTTGGCGGGAACTCTTTAATGGCCTGTTTATTTTCATCGACTATCTCACGTACAATACGCGGTTTCACCAAACAACCATTGTTCGAAATCACTGAAATAGCACAGGCTAACTGCATGGCTGTCGTCGTGACTTCTTGGCCCATCGGTATGGCCAGCATGCTCACTCCGGACCACTTCGATACAGGTCTATGTATACCCACGACTTCTCCTGGCAGGTCTATGCCGGTGCGATCGAAAAATCCGAACGCTTTTATATATTTGTACATCTTAATGGGGCCGAATAGGCTCGCCACTTTGACCGTTCCAATATTGCTGGACTTCTCGATAATTTCTCGGAACGTCATGATGCCATGTGGGGTGTGGTCATGCAATATCCTTCGTCCAACCTTATATGCGCCATTTTCACAATAGAATTTATCATCCAATCCCACAACCCCTTCTTCCAATGCGGCGCTTGCAGTAACTATCTTAAAGACGCTTCCTGGTTCAAAAAAATCGTTTATCGCCCTATTCCTTATCGATTCAATTGGGCGTTTGGTAAAATTATTTAAGTCGAAATTTGGAAGATTGGCAAGTGCTAATATATCGCCGTTTCTTGGATTCATAACGATGACCGATGCAGATTTTGCACTGTACTTCTCATATGCCTTAGCGAGTTCTCTCTCTGCAATATGCTGGATGACTTCATCTACCGTTAGAACTAACTCGAGACCATTCTTTGGCGGTATAAATTCGTCTTGATAAGATTCTAATAATTTCCTTCGCGCATCCTGTGTAGAGATAAGCCATCCACTTTCACCTTTTAGATATTTATTATAATTCAATTCCAGGCCTTCCAATCCAGTATTGTCAATATCCACGGCCCCTAATAGATGGCAGGCAAGAGCTTTGTCCGGATAAAACCTCTTCGATTCATTTATGGTATCTATACCGTCAAGTTTTAGTTTTTTTATTTGCGAAGCCTCATGTTTAGATATTTTTCTTTTTATCCAAACAAATGATTTGTCTCTACTTAGTCTTTCAAAAATAAAATCTGCATTTAGATTTAATATAGAGGCGAGCCTTTTTGAAACTTGCCTCTTGTCTCTAATTTGACGAGCGTTTGCGAAGACGGAATCTGTATTTAGATTCACGGCCAAAACGCGCATGTTCCTATCAAATATAGTGCCTCGTTTTGATGGTATTTCGATCGAAACGGTGTGTTGTTCATCTGCTATTTTAATATAAAAATTGTGTCTTATGGCTTGTAAATATAACAGGCGCAGTAAGAGGAGAGTTAAGGATAGGAGAAAAAAAAGAAAAATGACTATCTGGCGAGCTCTAAAGATTCCGCTGTGCACGAATTTAAAAAACCCTCAAACCGTATAACTCTACTTAAATTAATTAAAATTATTTTTCTTTGGCCTGGGCTTCTCTAGCTGAACCAAAGAAATCCAAAATTCCTAATATATCAACCTTTCTTTCTAGGCCAAGCGATTTTGCTTCGTCCCTGCGTCTAAAGTTAGAGGCAAATTTCGTTGCTTTGACAACATGATTTCTTTTCGGAAAGGTTATATCTATCTTTTGCGCTAGCAGGACACCTTCCAGGCGAGATGGTGCCTCTAAATTAGAGATATTATATCCTAGGCTATCATTATGGTCAAGCACATCTTTCAATCTCTTCTCTTTGCACTCTATGGCGTAGCTGAGTTTCACTAATTCGACCTGCTGGTGTACATACAATAGTGCCATACCTGTTATAAATGCTATTAAAATTAGTGATCTTAAAAGCTTCATAACGATGCTATATCCTTTCTGCAACTCTGAGCCGGCTGCTTCTAGAGCGAGGGTTCAATCGAACTTCTTCGCCTGAAGGCCTGATGGGCTTCTTTGTTATTATTTTTAAAATGCCAAGACCAGCATACCCTTTAAACAAATTCTTCACTATTCTATCTTCTAACGAGTGAAAGGATATGATGACTATCCGGCCCCCAACATCAAGCCAGGCTACGGCCTTCTTCAATCCTTCCTCAAGGGCATCCAGCTCATTATTGACTGCTATTCTGATAGCCTGAAAAGTCCTTGTGGCTGGGTCAATCCGTGTCCTTTTGTATCTGAAACCAACTGCCTTATGAATTATTGCTGCGAGGTCATATGTCGTCTCTATGGTTTTTTTCGAACGCTCTTCAACAATGTAGCGCGATATACGATTATGCAATCTATCTTCACCAAATTGCATAATAATATCGGACAGCTCTTTCTCTGTATAATTGTTTACAATATCATAAGCTGTTATTTTAAGCCTTGGATCCATCCTCATATCCAATCTGGCATTCTCTTTTATACTGAAGCCCCTATATTTATCTTCAATCTGATATGAAGATATACCCAGATCGAATAAAATTGCATTAATGTTTTTAATATTTTCTTTCGACAAAATTATATCTAAATTTTTGAAATTTTCATTTATCAATTTAAAAGCATCAATAAAATTTTTTAAATTTTCTTCTGCTATTTTTAGAATTGATGGATCAGCATCAAGCCCAATCAACTTCCCATCCGGTAAAATCTTCTTTAAAATCTCACCAGCATGTCCGCCACTGCCTACTGTAGCATCTAATACAACATCCCCTGATTTTAAATTCAAAGCGCTCACGACCTCTTCAAGCATTACCGGTTGATGCACAAATGATTTCGCTCCAGCAATTTCTTCCACACATAACTGTCCATGCCAATGTCTGCCAGATTACAGTTAAGAGCCCTGATCTTTTTAAGCCTCTCGATGAAAGTATCTATGCTTATATTATAATGCTCCTCTCTTTTGTTGTATCCTATATATGCAGTCCCCATAGGCTATCTCCTTATTTTAGTTATTCTTCCTGCTGCGTCATCAATTTTTCAGCAATATCTTCGAATGATTCTTTAGAATCATTGTAGTATTGCCCCCAACCTTCTTTGGACCATATTTCTATTCGATTGGAGACCCCTATTATGACAACATCTCTTTTTATGCCGGCAAAATCTTTAAGGTATTTCGGGATCAGAATTCTGCCCTGCTTATCACAATCGATCTGGCCTGCTCCAGAAAAATACAATCTATTAAATTTTCTAGCTTCTTTTTTTGTGAATGATATGGATTTAAATTTTGCCTCTTGCGATTTCCACTCAGTTTCTGTAAATAGAAAAAGACATTTGTCTA
>JAHFGO010000133.1 GCA_023247385.1 Candidatus Omnitrophota bacterium
CACCCCAGGGGTGTGAAAATAGGTTTAAATATGATAAATAGATTGATTTCATACTGTTTACGTACGCCGTTCGTAGTATTTGTGATATACGGCTGTATATTCTTCTGGGGTTTATATGCAATCCAGAATATACCCGTCGATGCCATTCCTGATATAGGAGAAAAACAGGTCATTGTATATACGGAATGGCCTGGAAGATCTGCCCAGGACGTCGAAGACCAGATAACTTATCCACTCTCAGTAGCTTTGAGAGGGGTCCCCGGCGTAAAGACGATCCGCGCGTCGAGCGCATTCGGATTTTCCGAAGTTTATCTTATTTTCCACGACAAGATCGATTACTATTGGGCTCGCTCTCGAGTATTGGAAAAGCTCAATATCGCAGCCACTCGGCTTCCGATGGGAGTTGTGCCTGTCCTCGGCCCTGATGCCACAGGCCTGGGTCAGGTATTCTGGTATACAGTTGAAGGTGGAGGCAAGACCTTAGAAGAACTGCGCTCCATTCAGGACTGGTTCATACGATATCAATTAAATTCAGTCGAAGGTGTTTCCGAGGTTGCAACCGTTGGAGGATTCATAAAACAATATCAGATAGACGTCGACCCCAATAAAATGCTCGCCCATAAGATTCCGCTCCATGAAGTTCTTGAAGCAGTGAGAAAATCGAATATAGATATAGGAGCAAAAGTTATTGAAAGCGGCGCTATGGAGTTTATCGTCAGAGGCCTCGGATTTATAAAATCCGTAGAAGATATTGAGAATATAGCAGTTGGAGATGAGAATGGCACGCCCATCTACGTTAAAAATATCGCGAACATAACGCTCGGCCCTGAATTTAGACGCGGACTTCTCGACAAAGATAGTAAAGAAGTAGTTGGTGGAGTCGTCGTCATGCGTTACGGTCAGAATGCAATGCAGGTGATCCATAGGATAAAGACGAAGATAAAGGAATTGGAGAAGGGCTTACCCGAAGGTGTAAAGATTATACCTTTCTATGATAGGACAGAGCTTATCCATCGCACGATTGGAACGCTTCGTGAGGCGCTCATATTAGAAATTATAATCACTATGGCGGTTGTGGTTCCATTCTTAGCGCATATATTCGCCGGCGTTATTATATGCCTTGCCCTTCCATTCTCGGTATTGATAGCATTCATCGCGATGTACTATTTGGGGATTGACTCTAATATAATGTCTTTATCAGGGATAGCCATAGCGATCGGCACTCTTGTAGATATGGGAATTATTATGACAGAAAATACATATCGCAGGCTCATAATCCACGCCGACGATATAAAAAACAAGATAAAAACGAGATTAGATGTTGTATTTGGAGCTGCATCTGAAGTCGGAAGCGCTGTTCTCACAGCAATACTTACAACTGTCGTATCGTTCTTTCCTGTCTTTGCATTAGAATCGCAAGAAGGTAAACTCTTCCATCCGCTTGCATGGACGAAGACGCTCGCGCTTTTAGCTTCTGTCACTATCGCCATGACATTAACACCGGTATTGTGTATGTATGGTTTAAAAGGAAGGCTTCGCGCTCCGGAAGAGAACGTCTTAGTTAAAAACTTGCAAAAATATTATGAGAAGATTTTGCGGTGGGTCTTGAATAACCGTATAAAATTTTTGAGCGTTCCCGCATTAGTCCTGGTAGGCTCTCTTTTAGTAATGCCTTTTATCGGCAGGGAGTTCATGCCGCCTTTTGATGAAGGCACCATTCTATTTATGCCGGTTATGCAGCCGGCAGTTTCGCTTACAGAAGCCAGAAGAATTCTTGGCGTGCAGGATGGCATTATAAAAACCTTTCCAGAAGTTGAGATGGTAGTAGGAAAACTTGGTAGGGCCGAAACCCCAACCGACCCTTCGCCAGTGGAAATGTTTGAGACAATAATTACATTAAAGGATAAGAAATTCTGGCGCCGCGGTATGACTAAAGATAAACTTATACGCGAGATGAACGAGGCCCTGCAGATTCCAGGCGTATCCAACATATGGACTCAGCCTATAGTTAACCGTATAGATATGCTTGCCACAGGCATAAGGACATCTGTCGGCGTAAAGGTATTCGGCCCTGACCTAAAAAAAATTC
The DNA here is from genome assembly GCA_023247385.1 of Candidatus Omnitrophota bacterium. Classification (GTDB taxonomy): domain Bacteria; phylum Omnitrophota; class Gorgyraeia; order 2-01-FULL-45-10; family 2-01-FULL-45-10; genus JAHFGO01. Next base: position 2,090 of record JAHFGO010000133.1, read on the forward strand.
AAGAGATAGCGCAAGAAGTAGAAGGCGTAGTGCGGGGTATAAGAGGAGCAACGGATCTATATTCAGAGAAGATAGTAGGCAAACCCTACATAGAATTTAAGATAAAGCGCGACCAGATAGCGCGGTATGGCCTAACTATTCGCGATGTTCAGGATGTGATAGAGATGGGAATAGGCGGCGAGAATATCACGGTGACTGTTGAAGGACGCGAGCGCTATCCGGTGAGAGTCCGTTATCCGCGAGAACTTCGTGATAGCCCCGAGGCCTTGCAAAGAGTATTTGTTCCAACGCCGAGCGGAGCACAAGTGCCCATAACCCAGCTTGCTGACATATACTTTGTAACAGGCCCGAACATGATAAATTCCGAGAACGGGCTTTTGCGGGCATACGTTCTTATGAATGTCAGGGGCCGCGATATGGTTGGATTTGTTGAGGAGGCCTCAAAGATTGTGAAAGAAAAAATAAAACTTCCGCAGGGTTATTTTCTGGAATGGTCAGGCCAATTCGAGAACCAGATCAGAGCCAAGAAAAAGCTTCAGGTTTTAGTGCCGATAAGTTTACTTATAAACTTCATGCTCATATACATGAACTTCCGCTCTATAATTAAAAGCCTTTTTATATTTACTGCTATACCAGTGACGCTCTCGGGCGGCATATGGCTTTTAGCTCTCTCGCGGTATAATTTTTCGGTCGCTGTATGGGTGGGATTCATCGCTCTATTCGGCGTTGCCGTAGACGATGGCGTGCTAATCACGACGTATCTCGACGATGTATTTAAAGCGCGAAAAGATAAAATCAAGACGCGTAAAGACGTAGTCGAGGCTACCGTATATGCAGGGTTAGGTAGAATCCGTCCAGCATTTTTAACAACAATCACAACTATAGTTGCACTAATGCCAATAATGTTCCTTAAAGGAACAGGATCTGAGATCATGCGGCCCATGGCAATTCCATCGCTTGGCGGCATGTTTATCGAGATGATAACGTGGTTCATCGTGCCATGTCTATATTCCTGGAGAGAAGAAAAAAAACTTGCCAGACAAATTATTTAAATTATGGATCACGCTATTTTTTCTTTAATAGTTTTTATCCTCGCGTATACTCTATTTATCTTCTTACCTAATAAGAGAACGCATATCGCTCTAGCCGCAAGCCTTTTACTTATTATTACTAACACAATCTCATTAAAGGATGCTTTTGGTTCCATCAACTGGAATGTGATGGGCATATTCGTCGGAACGTTAATCGTCGCGAACATATTTATGGAGAGCCGTGTTCCGGCGTACATAGCGGAGGTCATCGTTGATAAGGCAAAAAATACCGCCTGGGCGATTCTTTCGATTTGCTTGTTGACAGGGTTCATTTCTGCATTTGTAGAGAACGTCGCAACTGTCTTAATAGTCGCGCCGATTGCGCTATCTTTAGCAAAGAAACTAAAGATAAATCCGATGAATATGATGATCGCTATAGCTGTCTCTAGCAACCTTCAGGGAACAGCCACATTGATAGGCGACCCCCCCAGCATGCTCTTGGGCGGGTTCGCAAAAATGAACTTTGATGATTTCTTCTTTTATAAAGGCAGGCCAAGCATATTTTTCGCTGTTGAGTTAGGCGCCATAACCTCATTTATAGTTCTATATTTTATATTTAGACACCACAAGGAAAAGACAGCTCTTGTTCCCATTGAGAAAGTGAGGTCATGGGTCCCGACAGGCATTCTCGTATCCCTGGTATTTTTATTGGCCGCATCATCTTATTTCGACACT
>JAHFGO010000134.1 GCA_023247385.1 Candidatus Omnitrophota bacterium
GTGACTTATTGGACCTTCTTCAGGAATATTTTCCGGAAGCGGAAGTTATTCGCATAGAAGAAAGAGCGAGAGAGAGGGGCTTGTATGATTCTTTAAAGTTTGTCGGCAAAGCTGCCGCAATCGCCTTCATAGCTACTCTTTTAATGGCGGCTGTAGCGTCTCCTGCGGTTTCAGGGGAAGTTAAAAAAGCCGATGTTACTGGTACGCAGGCAGATGTCGCGCAGGCGCAGGCAGGCGGTGCGCAGACACAGGCAGTCAGCGCGGCACAACCACCAGCCGAACCGGAAGTCGGGTTGCTTTCCAAACTGACACCCGAACCGAAAACCGTTACACCGCACCCGCCAATCGAGGCAAAAGCCACGCCGCAACAAGCTGCACCCATTGCGCCGAGTGTGGCTGAAGCGACATCTTTAGATAGCCTACGCGACGAATATGTCATGGTGTACCCAATAGCACATAAAGTGCGATATCTGGAAACTTCGCCATGGAGCGAAGCTGCTTTAAGGAAACGGAGCAAGGACTGGGATAGCACTAAATTGGAAAAGGAAATAGCCAGACTAAAGGACCTTATCGTTAAGTTGGGACCGCCGCAGCCTGCGCCTGGAGTTGCTGTTACCCCCGCCGGAGCGCAGTCAGCAATCAAAGCGAAGGCCGGGCCAGCAAAACCAGCACCCGAACCGTCAAAGATTACTCCAGCGAAAGCGATCACTCCAGAGATTCCAAAAGATGCTAAGGTCCAAGTCAATGACATAGAGAAAGAAGCTGGGCAGCTGATCGATGCATTGAATGTTGCGCAGGATCAATTAGACGTGCTTCCCAGGGAAGAACTTATTAAGATGCTCACCCGCCTTTTCAACGTAAACCGGAATATACTCTCCAGGGAAGAAATCAAAGAGCAAATCGCTATCCTTGGCGCTGTGAACCAGAGCACGAAACATCTTAAGTATCCTGATAACTGTGCAAGAAAAACCCTGATAGGCATGCTTAAGTTAGAGAGAGAACTTGTGAGGCCTGCGTTCAAGGAGAGAGGAATATCGAATGAAGATATACCCGACTATTTCGCAATGCATGTATACCATCTCGTTCCTATGAAATATGCAGCCATGCTGAATAACCCAAAAATCGTAAAAGACCCAGGCATATTCAAGCGCATCGGGCTTCTTTACTATTTGTACTCGCTTGGAGAAGATCCAACCGTCACACCACAGAGAAAAGACCAGGCTATACCCGGTGTCCTTAAACGTCATTTTGATGAAGTCATCATAAATAGTCTAATAAATAAGAAAAGCGACCTTCTTACGTATTATCAGGATTGGTATCTGATACAGCAGCGAATAGTCTCTTATGGCATATTGTATCCACCGGGGATGCTAAACGTTAGAGTCGCTCTTGCTCCTACTGCAAGCGAAATTATGGGTAGACCCGTTCAGACATTCGCAATGCAAGAGAACCATAGGGGGCCCAAAGCAGAGGCAGATATAGCCGCAGTGGATGACTTGGTTTTCTTCAGGGCCGCACACGGTCTGCCTCTAATACCGGGTATGAACTCAAAAACGGAAATTGCATTACAGTCTTTCATGGTAGAAGTTATGACGAGGCTGGATGGGATATTTGGCAAGATCGATGATAAAGTCTTAGAGGATAATATAGAATACACAAAACGCATAGGTTATTTAGAAAGACTTCTTCCGAAAGTTTCGAAAGGTGATGCAGTGTCTCGCAGAATTTACCATGATGCGCTTCAGGGCGAAAGGCTGGTTTCTGCAGAGCGCCACAAAAGATGGCTTATGTTTAACATTCTCACTTATATCGTCGAAAATCACACTGGAAAACCGCTTTCTGAATTCACGCACGACGACTTATCAGAAAAAGATTTTGCTGAAATTTTAGGAAAACTGGAAGGTATTGCGAAAGGCCTTGGCATATCTGATATGACGCACTATAAAGAAAGAGAGGATGGGCTATTCAAGACCCTTCACTATCTATTCGAATACGATACGCCGGATATTGTAAGAGTCAGGGAAGGCGACATGAAAGGCAATATCTTCATAAGGTTAAGGAGTAAGTATAGACTCTCAGCCCATGAAGAGCTTCAAGCAGGGCAGACCATTGTTCTTGATAGAGCTGGAGAAATGACCGTAGGAATAAGAAGTGGCGTGGAAATAAAGGACGGGAAGATTACAAACTATGGAACCCCGGTTGTCAGTTACGAATATGATAAACAAGGGAGACTGCACCGAAAAATAGAATATCCTAAGCCTCCAGCAAAACCAGAAATTGAGGCAAAGCCCCCTGTAGAAAAAGAGGCAAAGCCTTCTGTCGAGCCTCCTCAACTTTTTGCACCCACAGAGCACCCCGTAAGGCCTGTCCCATTTACTAAGTTCCAAAATGGAGTAAGCGGGTATTTTATTGATAGATATGGAGTCTTTGGTAACAACAAGGGCGGCCTTCCCCCCGATTTACATACGGGAAAAGGCATAAATGCTCAGAGAATAATGCCGGCTTTTAGCGGAAAGCCATTTGACAAAGGGCTGCATGTTGATGACAAAGGGGTGCGCATCGAAGAGCAGGCATTTAGAGACGCCAGAGAATATATCAGCGCGTTGAAGAAGAACGGCGTGAATTATCTATACATAACATTGCTCGATTTTTTAGTGGCAAATTCGGATGCAGGAGATGACGTAGAATTTGCCGGCACATTTAAAGACCCTAAAAAGCGAAAAGAGCTTGTTCAGGCACTGGCCAATTTTGTTAAAGCCATAGAACCCCATGCGAACGCCGAAGGCGTTAAGATATGCTGGGACATCATGAATGAACCGAGCGGGGCAATTGCGCTTACTCTGGCTGAAAAACAGGCCTTTGTCAACGAATTCATAGATGAGCTTATAAAAGAGAATAAAGGTGTGCATGTTACTGTGGGGACGCGGGAATATACCGACCTTTCAAACTGGTTCTATCTCATAGAAAGATATGAATCTCAAATAAAAAAAGGTGAGCTGGTTCTTATTATGTCAACGCACCTTTATAAAGACGTAGACAGCCTTCCTTCAGTAGGCAGATTCAACATACCTGATTGGGCAACTGATTTGGTTATATTTGTTATCACCGAATTAGACCCGCGTTCAAAAGATGCAAGAGCCATACAAAGGGATATCCGGATCCTGCGGGAAAAAGGATATGAAGGCGCTTTATTCTGGACAGATAAACAACACCCATACGATCGCAATGCTCACATAGGTGCGATTGAAGCAGCAGCCGCTGAAGCTGAAAAAACTCCCCCTGCAAAAGCAAAGATAACAGAATATACATATTATGGAGATACGAAACGGGTTCACACGGTGACAGTCGATGGAACTGTATTTAGCTTTGAAGAAGACGGACCTCTTGCCGTAGACCAGCCCAATTTCAAACAGGGCCGTCTAATTAAAGAGGAGAACAAGCTCAGGGGATTTACAAAAGAATTTACGTATGTGGGGAATTCATTCCGTGTGGCGGTGATAACAGAGACCACACAAAAGGGGAAAGTTACCTATCGTTTTGATACAGAAGGCAAATACCTTACGGTAAATAAGCCAGGTCTCGAGATAGGCCTTATTGTCGAGAAGATCGATGAGCAGGGTAAAAAAACAACATTCGGATACGATGCCCTCAATGCACAACCAAACTTCCGTTTTGCACAGCCGGATAAAGAAAAGCTATCCTACCTTGCCAAATTAAGCTTTAATCCAGACGGCACTATAAATGAGGAGCAGTCACACGTTTGGGAAAAAAGAATAGGCGTGAGTATACCAGAGACTCATCTGGTTCCTGCCAATGCAGGCCAACCATATGCCCGAATAGGTTATG
>JAHFGO010000004.1 GCA_023247385.1 Candidatus Omnitrophota bacterium
AATTATGATCTCGCCATAATAGGTTCAGGCCCTGGCGGTTATGTGACCGGCCTGTACGCCTCTTGTCAGGGTTTGAGCGTATGCGTAATAGAAAAAGATCTTATTGGCGGAACCTGCCTGAATAGGGGCTGTATACCCACCAAATCGCTTATTAATTCCGCATCCATCGCCTCTGCAATAAAAGACGCGTCCATTCACGGTATCGACGTAGGTAGCTATAAAATTAATTTCGAAAAAATGATGTCCCGAAAAAATGAGGTCGTCTTGCGCCTGAGGACCGGAATCGAAACGCTATTCAGGGCAAGAAAGATAGATCTCGTGCGCGGCAAGGCAAGGCTGGCAGCATCAAATACGATAATAATAGACGGCCAAGACAGGATAGATGCGAAGTCTATAGTAATTGCAAGCGGCTCGAGCAGCATCGCGCTTCCAAATATAAAATTTGATGAAATGGATATCATCTCAAGCGATGGCGCTTTGAATCTGAAAAGCCTGCCGAAGAGCATCGTGATCGTGGGCGGTGGTGTAATCGGATGCGAGTTCGCATGCCTATTCAATGCGCTTGGAACAAAAGTGACAATAGTGGAATTTACCAATCGCCTCATACCTACTCAGTCAAGAGAAGCCTCAAAGAAGCTCGAAATGATATTTAAAAAAAGGGGGATGGATATCTTCACCTCCGCCAAGGCAGAATCCATATCCAAGGCCGCCATATTAAATATAAATATTGCCGGCGGGAAAATCGTAGAGGCAGAGAAAGTCTTGGTTAGCGTCGGACGAAAGGCTGATACAGAAGCCCTCGGACTTGAAGATTTTGGAATTAGACTTGAAAAAGGCAGGATAGTTGTGAACGAATGCCTTAAGACGAGCGTTAAAGATGTCTATGCCATAGGCGACTGCATCGGGGGGCCTCTCCTGGCACACAAGGCGTCATATGACGCTATGCTTGCATGCGATAATATCATTGGTAGGAAAAGAAAGGCAGATTATTCCAACGTGCCCAACTGTATTTGGACTGAGCCTCAAATAGCGTCGGTCGGACTGTGCGAAGAGGAAGCGAAGGCGAAATGCCCTGATATGAAAATAGCAAAGTTCCCATATCTTGCATCTGGGAAGGCGTATCTTATGGGCAAAAGTGAAGGGTTTGTAAAAATTATAGGTGATCCAAAAGGGAATATACTTGGTGTTGAGATATTTGGCGAAGGCGCATGCGATCTTATAGGCGAAGCAACATTGGCAAGGACTTTAGGGGTGAATATAAAAGACTGGGCGGGTGTTATACATGGCCATCCGACATTGTCCGAGGTTTTGCAAGAGGCAGTCCACATATTTTGCGGAACGCCAATACATAGTATATAGAAATGATACTGGATTTGGGGCTAATAGATTACGAAGATGCTTACAGGGCGCAAAGGGAGTTTGTAAATCGACGGAAGCTTGGCGAGATAGAAGATAGCATCATAGTGGCCGAGCACAAGCCGGTCTTTACCATAGGCAGAATTGGCAAGATGGAAAATCTGCTTGTAGATGATAGGGCCCTGGCTGAACACGGCATAAAAGTCTTACGTGTGGATAGAGGCGGAGACATAACATTTCACGGGCCAGGCCAGCTCATCCTCTATCCCATCATAGACCTGAAGAAGAGGCGAAGAGATCTGCACCAGTACCTTCGGAGCCTTGAGGATGTCGTTATAAGATATTTGCAGGGCTGCTCGATTCGCGCAGAAAGGATATACGGCAAGACCGGAGTGTGGGTGAAGGGCAAGAAGATAGCCGCTATTGGCATTGCGGTCTCTGGCTGGGTTACATATCATGGTTTAAGTGTAAATCTGAATGTAGATTTAGATTTCTTTTCGATGATAAACCCGTGCGGCATGAAGGACGTCAAAGTTACATCGCTTGCAAATATTTTAAATAAAAATGTCACGATGGATGAAGCGAAAGTGAATATCCTGTTTCACTTTAACGACATATTTAATTTAGGAGGAAGTGAATTTGCAGGACGCCGCTGTACCCCCCTGGCTTAAGAAACGGCTCGTATATGACGAGAGTATGAATACAATGAAAGAAGCCCTCTCAGCATCCGGCGTTGCTACGGTCTGTGAAGAAAGCCTATGTCCGAATCTGAATGAATGCTTTTCAAAAAAAGAGATAACATTCTTGATACTAGGCGAATTTTGCACTAGGTCTTGCGGTTTCTGCTCTGTCTCCAACTCGCCTAACCTAAAACACACCCCGGGGGTGTGTTTTAAAGGTAACATGGTCGATCCTGATGAGCCACGGAAGGTGGCCGATGCCGTAGACAGGTTAAGCTTGAAGTATGTAGTGATAACCTCAGTTACAAGAGATGATCTCGACGACGGTGGTGCAGGCCAATTTGTGAAAGTGATTGAATCAGTAAGGCTGGTTTCTAAACATGTTAAGATAGAGGTCTTGGTGCCGGATTTTAAAGGTACGAAATCATCAATCAAGAAGATAGCGAAAGCATCGGCCGATGTGTTTGGCCACAATATCGAGACCGTAAGAAGGCTCTATCCGATCGCGCGACGCGGAGCAGACTACGATAGGTCGCTTTCAGTTCTTCGGCTTGTCAAGGAGTTAAGACAGGATCAGATTACTAAGTCATCGATAATGGTAGGACTTGGCGAAGAAGAACAGGAGGTCATTCAGACGATGCAGAATGTAAGGTCCGCAGGGTGCGATATCCTTACCATCGGGCAATACTTGCGGCCCCATAAAGAGAATCTACCGGTTAGCAGGTTAGTGCGGCCGGAAGAATTCGAACGGTATGTTGGAATCGGTTATGATTTTGGATTTAAACACGTAAGTTCCGGGCCGTTTGTAAGAAGCTCATATTTTGCGCAAAACATTTATGAAAGCGTAATGTCCCTCGCGTCTACACATAAACAAAGGACGCTCGGGACGATTTTTTTTATCGAAAAAATCGGAGGTTATTAATGACAGATGTAAAACTGCCGTTCTTGGCTCAAGGCGTAGAGAAGGCAACTATCACATACTGGCATCGCGATGTCGGCGATAGCATAAAAGAGGGCGAAGACCTTGTAGAGCTAGCCACCGATAAAGCTACTTTTAATCTGCCCTCGCCTGTTTCAGGCATATTGAAGGAGGTCAAGGCGAGCGATGGCGAAGAGGTAAGGGTGGGCCAAATAATAGCTAAAATAGAATAGGTATGGCTGCCAAGAAGGTGCTCTTACTTTACATATCTGAACATTCAGGCCATCATTGCGCCAGCCTGGCGATAGAAAAAGCTCTCCACAAGCTAGATTCACAAATAGAAACTCTAAATTTAAATTCCTTCAACTATACGAATCCAATTCTGGAGAAGGTGATAAACAAAGCATATCTTGGGGTCGTGAGACGAACGCCAGAAATATGGGACTATCTTTATGATAACCCGGAAGTGTTGAAGAAAACGCAGCGCTTAAGGGAGATGATTCACCACTTCAACACAGGTAAGCTGAAGGTTCTCCTCGACGAATTTAAGCCCGACGCAATAGTATGCACTCAGGCCTTTCCTTGCGGCATGATAGCCGATTATAAGAAAAGCTTTAATCTCAATGCGCCGCTTATCGGCGTACTCACAGATTACGCGCCACATTCTTATTGGATATATGACAATGTGGACAAATATATTGTTCCGTCCGCGGAGACAGGCAAGAAACTGATCGATAACGGAATAGACCCGTCCAAGATCGAGATATTCGGCATACCCATAGATTCAAAATTTATGAGCGCTTCCGGCAGGGATGAGCTTTGTAAAGAATTATCCATTGATAAATACATACCGTCTGTTTTAATCATGGGCGGCACGCAGGGATTTGGCCCTATAAAAGAAATGGTGCGATTATTGGATAGATCAAATATGGAACTCCAGATGATAATCGCAACCGGGACAAATAAAAGATTATATAATTGGCTCAAATCAAGATCCTTTCAAAGGAAGGTCATGATTCTTTCCTACGCGACAAATATTGATGAGCTGATGGATGTCTCAAGCCTCATAATTACAAAGCCAGGCGGAATAACAACAGCAGAGGCTTTGGCCAAAGGCATCCCCATGTTGATAGTGAATCCTCTCCCAGGCCAGGAGGCTATGAACACTAAATTTTTATTGAAAGAGGGCGTTAGCGTAAAGGCGGAAAGCCCGCAGGATGTCGTGATCGTTTTGCGGGAATTGTTATATAATAAGAACAAGCTTAAGATTATGCGGAATAGGGCGATAGCCCTCTCCAAGCCGGACAGTTCTATAAATATAGCAAAACTTGTCTTAAGAATCTCGCGGCCAGATGATATTTTATATCCTATATAGAATAGGCCATTTTTTTGCAATACTGCTTCCAAAAAGGATCGCATACGTAATAGCCTGCACAATTGCAGATATCTATTACCGCATCTCCTATAAGGATAGAAACATAGTTAAGAAAAATATAAGAACGGTCCTGGGCGGGTCTGTTTCCGAGAATGATTTAAACAGGATGGCGAGAGAAGTCTTCAGAAATTTCGCAAAGTACCTAGCAGACTTTTTTAGTTTTTCTAAAATAGACGAAGGTTATATTAAAAGGAATGTAAAAATAGAAGGCTTAAATAACATAGACGCTGCCCTCTCTAGAGGTAAGGGTGCAATAATATTATCCGCCCATATAGGTAATTGGGAACTGGGCGGCTCGGCACTGCCTTTAACAGGATATCCGCTGTGCGGAGTTGTGCTGACTCATCAGAATAAAAGGATAAATGATTTCTTTACGCGGCAGAGGCTGGCGGGCAAGATGAGGCCCATCGAGATAGGTATCTCATTGAAGGCATGTTACAGCGTCTTAAAAGGTAACGGTCTTCTGGCCCTTCTTGGCGACAGGGATTTTACAAAAAACGGCATAAGGATAGAATTTTTCGGCCGTAAGGCTTTAATACCTAAGGGGCCGGCTGCCTTCAGTTATAGAATAGGCTCAGCCATAGTGCCGTGTTTTATGCTAAGGGAAGACGGCGATAAGTTCAGGTTAGTTTTTGAAGAGCCGATATATCCGGATCATAATGAAAAAGAGGAAACTGCGCTTATAAGTTTGACGAAGGAATGCATCGCCGTCATAGAATCTTACGTCCGGAAATATCCAACCCAGTGGTTTATATTTAAGGACATATGGGATGACAATGGGAAAGATATGCGTCCTGATACCATCATATAATGAAGCCAGGACTATCGGGCATATTTTAAGAGAGCTCCGAAAGCGCAATTTGGCAGCATATGTAATAGATGATGGCTCAACGGACGATACTGCTTTGATAGCGAAACTCGAAGGCGCCGTAGTTGTAAAACATAAAAAGAATAAGGGCAAAGGAGCGTCCTTGAGGGAGGGTTTCAGCCACATTTTAAAGAAAGACTTTGAGGCAGTATTGATTATGGATGGAGATAATCAGCATGAGATCGATGACATAAATAATTTTTTGAAAAAGATGGAAGAGACGAACGCAGATATCGTAATCGGCAACAGGATGTTAGATACCGCCTCCATGCCCCAGGCTAGAATATATACCAACAAATTTATGTCCAGCCTGATATCCAGGATATCCGGCCGATATATACCGGACAGCCAGTGCGGATTCAGGCTTATAAAAAAAGAAGTCTTGCAAGCTGTTAAATTGGAATCTTCGAAGTATGAGACCGAAACCGAACTTGTTGTTAAGGCAGCGCGCAAAGGGTTCAAGATAGAGTCAGTTCCCATAAAGACAGTATATCAAGATGAGAAGAGCAGGATAAACCCCATCGTCGATACGATACGATTCATAGCACTTATTGTAAGGCTCGCTTTGAGGCGGTAAGGAATATGATAAAGTACCTCAGGAAATTATATGACTGGACAATGCAATGGGCGAGGACAAAACAGGCACCATACGCGCTCTTCTGTATCGCTTTCATAGAAAGCTCATTCTTTCCGATCCCACCTGATGTCTTGCTGATAGCGATGGTCGTCGCGAACAAGAACAAATGGCTAAAGAGTGCTCTCATCTGCACCGCCGGGTCTGTAATAGGAGCGCTCTTCGGCTACCTGATCGGCTGGGGCCTTTACGAGACAGTTGGGAAATTAATCGTAGGTACCTATCATCTGGAAGCTGTTGTGGAAATGATCGGAAAGAGGTACGCCGAAAACGCCTTTTTGACGATCTTCACAGCCGCGTTTACACCGATACCGTATAAGGTCATAACCATCACTGCCGGACTATTCAAAATATCGCTTTCCATTTTAGTTGTTGCCTCGATCATAGGGCGTGCAGGCAGGTTTTTTTTGGTCGCCGCTTGTTTGAGGCTCTTTGGGCAGAAAATTGCGGATTCGATCGAGAAGTATTTTAATATTTTTTCAATCATCTTTGTCCTGCTCCTTTTAGGTGGATTTTTAGTTTTGAAGTTTCACTTTAAATGATTATGGCTAAGTTAGAAAAGGGACTTGTAGAGATCTACACAGGCAGCGGAAAGGGCAAGACAACGGCTGCAATGGGGCTGGGTTTAAGGGCGGCCAAGGTTGGGCTCAAAGTCTCCATGTTCCAATTCTTAAAAAAGAAGGGCACCTCATACGAGAATAATTTATCGATTCCAAATTTTAAAATGGTATGTCTGGATGAAGTCCACCCAATGTTTTTAGGGGCCATGGACCAGCGTCCAGGGGTAAGGCGAGAGTTAAAGAAGAAGATCTTAAAGGATTTAAGGAAAGTGAAAGCCGCAATGAAGTCTGGACGCTACGATGTAATAATATTGGATGAGATAATAAATTGTGTAAGACAAAAATTTTTGGATGAAAGAGTGGTTTTAAGTCTGATAAAGGCAAGGCCCAAACAGACGGAGCTTGTATTGACAGGTAGGGGCGCAAGTAGGAGACTAATTGCAGCCGCCGACTACGTAACACGACTTGATAAGATAAAACATCCTTTCGATAAAGGTATATTAGCTCGACGCGGAATAGAATACTAAATTGCGATCCTCTTCTGGGAAAGGAGAGTATGGAGAAAGTACTTGTCTCATGGAGTGGTGGAAAAGATAGTGCTATGTCGCTTTATGAGATTCAAAAAGACAGGCGATACGAAGTTTCGGCATTGCTGACTACGGTGACACAAGGTTATGATAGGATAAGCATGCATGGTGTCAGAAATGAGCTGCTTGAGCAACAAGCCTCCTCTATCGGTTTTCCACTTGAGAAAGTCTTTATTTCGAAGGAGAGCTCTAACGAAGAATATGAATTTAAAATGCGAGAGCTTCTCGAACGATATCTATCTATGGGGATTTCATCTGTGGTCTTTGGAGATATCTTTTTAGAGGACTTGAGAAGATATCGAGAAGATAATTTGGCAAGATTAAAAATGACCGGAATTTTTCCGATATGGAAGAAAGATACTGCCCGCCTCGCTAAGAAATTCATAAATTTAGGGTTTAAGACTATCATTACTTGCATTGATTCAAAAGTGCTCGACAAGAAATTCGCTGGACGAATGTTCGATGAGCGCTTCTTGTCCGAGATTCCGAGGGGGATTGATCCATGCGGTGAGAATGGAGAATTCCATTCATTTGTATTTGATGGCCCGATTTTTAAAAGGGGAGTCAACTTTAAAAAGGGCGAGATCGTCCTGCGAGAGGAGAGGTTTTACTATTGCGACTTGATACCAAAAAAGCGATAGTTCTGTGGACAGGCGGGAAAGACTCTTCATTGAGTCTGTATAAGGCAAAATTATTGGGATACGATGTCATAAGCTTATTTACTTTTATGCCTAGCAGAGAAGAGTTCCTTGCACATCCGCTTAAATTTATGAAATATCAAGCAGATGCATTAGGAATCCCGCATCACTCCATTGAGGTAAATGAACCATTTAGGGATAGCTATGAAAAAGCAATTCATTCTTTGAGAGAAAAATATAAAATAGATGTGTTAGTAACTGGCGATATTGCGGAAGTGAATGGGCATCCTAACTGGATAAGAGAATGCAGCAGGCATTCTGGCACCGATGTTTTAACTCCATTATGGGGTTTCGATAGATTAGTCATTCTTAAGGAGTTATTGTCGTATAAGTTTAAAATAATTTTTTCGTGTGTGAAGAAACCATGGTTCACTATTGATTGGCTCGGCAAGGAACTGAATCTGAATTCTTTAGACCAGATGCGCACCATAAGTGCCGAAACCGGGCTTGATATGTGCGGAGAGAACGGCGAGTATCATACGTTAGTCGTAGATGGCCCGCTATTTAAAAAAAATATTTACATTGAAAAGTATTCAAGGCAAATAAAAAATTCCTTGATGTATCTTGATATACGCAGTGTAGTCCTGCGAGAAAAATTTTCTTGACATTACGTTGGCGCACGGATATAATTTTTGTGTCTTTGACATATCTAGCTATATAGGTGCTCGAGAGGGCTTAATAGGGAATTCCGAGTGAAAACGGAAACGGTCCCGCCGCTGTAGCCCCGCCCTTTTCTAAAATAAGAAAAGGGAAAACCTTTTAGCATTTAGCCACTGTTCTATAGTCTATAGAATGGGAAGGCAGCTAAATTGGGCGGGGTAGTCAGAAGACCTGCCTATGTATTGACGATGTCGCGAGAACGTCATATATACGGGTTTTAGTAGAACAGGGAACTAGCCCCCACCGCTTTGCGAAGCAAAGCGAAACAGTGGGGGTTTTTATTTGTGTATGGAAAGGGAAAAAAATGAAAAAATTGATTTTAATACTATCGATTATTCTTTTAGCTGCTAACGCTTTCGCAGGAGATGAGAAAAAGACGAACATAATAGAGAAGATAGTCCAAACAGCCGTGTCTCCCATAGATACCGTTCTTGGGACGATAACCGACTTGGAACGGATAGTAATAACGCCTTCCAGAGTAGAAGAGAAGCTTGGTGCGAACTCCAGCTCGATCTCAGTGATAGACTATAAAGATTTTGACAGGGCCAAGACGTACGACGTAAAGGATGCGTTAAGACAACAGGTTGGGCTGGATATCGTTCAATCTGGCGCATTTCAGGGCCAGACAGCGCTCTTTACAAGAGGCGGAAATTCGAACCACACACTTATCATGATCGATGGCGTGAAGGCCTATGACCCAATATCGCCTAACGCAGCATATAATTTGGCTCACCTTACACTGGATAATGTTGAGCGGATAGAAGTCCTGCGCGGGCCGCAATCTGCCCTTTACGGTTCTGATGCTATGGCAGGCGTCGTGAGCATTATCTCTAAAAGGGCAGAAGAGCCGTATGTCGATATGTCGTATGAATCAGGCTCTTTCTACACTAATAAAGAGCATTTTGAGGCGGGAGCCAAAACTGAAATGTTTCATTACAGCATTTCGGCATCAAGATATGATACGCGGGGCATATCGCAGGCAGAGGCTAAGAATAATAATCCCGAAAGAGACCCCTATAACAGATCCGCTGTTGCGGGCAGGATAGATTATGATCTTGGCGAAGCGCTTACAGTTGGCGCGACTTTAAGGCATACAGACTCACGTTACAAATACGATGATTTAGGTAGGGATGTGGACAATCTTCGTTCAATAGATAAAGAGACATTCCTAACAACTTATGCGCAAAATAAACTATTTGATTGGTGGAGACATTCGATAAAGCTCGGATGGATGAAGGTGAATAGGTGGAGTTTTGACGACGCCCCTCCCGCAAATCATTACTACAGATCTAAATATATGGGCAAATATTTCAAATTGGATTATATGAACGATTTCGACATAGTGGATAAGGACCACTTCATCATCGGATATGACTATACCGAAGAGATGGGGGATAATTTTTATGAGAATAGGCTCTACGCCACTGTAAGTGACATGCCGAAGGTTTTTTCAAGAGAGGGCGGCTTAACTTTAGAAAACAGGTTTAATCTTTCCGACAGGCTTACCGCAACACAGGGCGTCCGAATAGGGCATCATTCAAGTACAGGCACTTTTGAGACATACAGATTAGACGGATCCTATCTATTGGTTACCGGCACCAAGATAAGGGGATTGTGGGCAACGGGATTCAAGGCACCAACCCTTTATCAGCTGTTTTCACCTGCCGATCCGTTATGGTCTATAGGAGGCGGCAATCCTAATTTGAAACCCGAGAGATCAAGGTCGTATGAATACGGCGTAGATCAATATATTTTCGGCGAAAAAGTGATCGTCAGCGTAACATATTTTAACACAATCTTCCGCGACCTGATAGATGCCGTTTATCATCCGGATACATTTGTAACCGATCAATATGCAAATATTGGCAAGGCAACGGTTCATGGAATCGAAGCCTCGATCAGGACAAGGCCTGTCAAAAACATTATGGCGGAATTTGGCTTTACTTATCAGAAGACGAAAAATAAGCAGAACGACAGAGATCTCTTGAGGCGTCCGGAGAAGAAGTTCTATGCCGAGCTATTCTGGGTCTTTCTCGATAAATTTACTTTTGACGTCAAGTTGCGATATAATGGCCCCATGAGCGATTCGGGCGGATATAAGATAAAGGAATACACGGTGGTGGATTTCATTACGAATTATGACTTGACCAAAAATTTGTCGGTATATGTCAAGCTGAACAACGTATTTGATCAGCATTATGAAGAAGTGCTTGGTTATAGCACCGCGCCCTTTGCAGCATATGGAGGCGTGAAAGCAAAGTTCTGATATGGATATGACATTTAAGAGCGCTGTTATAATTTCACTCTTCATTCACTCTATTATCATAGTTCCTTTATATAATATAGCGATACCGAAAACGCGCACAGAAGTAAGAAAGGCTATAACTATTGAATATATCAAGCTAAAAGAGCCCGTGAAAGTAGATATTGTGCAGAAGAAAGAGACAAGGCTGATTGAAACGCAGAAGCTTGAAATAGCCAAGCCAGTTGATATGAAGCCGCCTATTGACACTATAATAGATGGTGTCGCAAAGAAAGAGGCACAGATAAAGACAACAAAAGATTATATAAATTATTTTCATCTGATCAGATAAAAGATAAGGCAGAGGCTCAGGGCGAAGTATAAAAATTATTATAGCGAAGGGGATGTAGATTTGACATTCGCCCTGAATGCCGATGGGTCGCTTATTTCAGTTGATGCAGATCGGCCAAGTTCAACGAGTGACATGAGGGTACTCGATATAGCTATTTCTGGCGTGAAGGAGGCCTCACCATTTCCGCCATTTCCGAAGGCACTCACTTTGCCCAAAATGAATTTTAACCTTGCAATTTCATTTAAGAGAGAATAGGGGCAGGAGCGGATTAGCCAGTTAGTTTACCGACAGCGTCTAAAATTTCGGTGCGCGCAAAAGGTTTTACAATATAATTTGAGGCACCAGCATTTACAGCCTCTTGGGCGGTCTCCACACTTTTATAACCGCTCGTTACTAAAATCTTAAGATTCGGCTTAATCTTCTTTAATTTACGCATCGTTTCAATTCCATCGATCCGCGGCATCTTTATGTCTATGATGATAGCATCGATCGGTTTGGTCTTTACAACTTCAATCGCCTCATCGCCGTTCGCAGCAAACGTGACATCGTAATCTTTTTCAAGTATCAACTTCAGAGACTCTCTAATTCCTTCTTCATCATCGCATACCAGTATATTTTTTCTCATTTTTCCTCCAATTTGTTGTTGCTTTCTGTATACAAATTGTCCCGAATCCCTCGCGACTGCTATATCGCTAAAGTCGCTCGGGACGAGGGACTACAATGCCGGCGGCGAGATCACACAGATTAAACGAACCTCGCCTGTCCCGATATTTTTAAAGTGATGAGAAAGAGACGATTCAAAGTACAATGTATCGCCTTTGGCCATATTGTGTTTTTCTTTCCCGACACACGCCTCCACCTTTCCATATAAGACGTATATAAATTTTTCAACCCCCACTTTCGTCTCCTCTTTATGAGTGAATCCGCCCCTGGCTATCTTGATCATGGTAGGCATCATCTTTTTATTCAATACGTTTGCGGCAAGCATCTCGGATGTCGTTCTCTTGTCATGAATGAAGACTTCGGTTCGCGCAGTTTTTGTCTGGACTTCAACAGTCTTTTTGCTAAGGGAGAGGTCCCTGTAAAGCTCGGGCAGTGCTATCTGGAGGGCGTTACAGATAGCCATGTGAGAATCTAATGTGCCCGTCATCTTGGCATTTTCGATCCTGCTTAAAGTTGCAACCGCCACGCCAGACTTTTCGGATAACTCCACAAGAGTCATCTTCTGTTCTTTTCTAAGTCGGCTTATTATATCTCCAACGTGCATCGCCTCTCCTTTTACCGAGAAAGTATACACTGTATTTTCACTTTTGTCAAGAGCTTTTGATTTTTCATCAATTATACCAAACCGCACCTCCGGGGTGTGATTTGATAAAAAATCAAATTTGACTTGACAAAAAAGAAAACATAGGGTATACTTTTATTAAAAGATAAAGTCGAGGTTAGGCATGTACCCGAACATCGTTATTGGAAAACTGTTAATTCCGAGTTGGTTCACGATGGTGATCATAGGAGCATTTATAACAACTCTCCTTGCGATCCACTCAAGGCCGCAAAACTTTCCTCTAAGTAGAAAAGGGATCTTCATTATAGCGCTCGCCCTTACTGTATTCGGCTTAATCGGTGCAAGAATCTTATTTATTTTAATACATCCAGAAGCTCCGAAGAACGGGTTCGCATATTTCGGGGCCCTCGTATTCTTCATGCTCGTGCTTTTAGTATGCTCCGTTTTGCGAAAACTGAGCCTTCTGACGCTTCTGGACTACGCCATGCCATTTCTGATGCTAAGCCAGTTCTTTGTTAGAATAGGGTGCCTTATGGCAGGTTGCTGTTATGGCAGGCCAACCGATAAATTTTTCGGAGTGACCTTCAAAACAGTCGATGGCTTAAGCCGACATCCAACGCAAGCCTACGAAGCACTTGCACTTTTTTTAATTTACCGATTCGGCCGCATAATTTATAATAGATATTCACAAATACGAGGTTTGACGATGGCAGGCACGTTAGCCTTATATGGTTTGGTGAGATTTTTTATCGAATACTTAAGGACCGATAGCCCATCGGTCCTTTTTAATTTGTCCCTGGCACAAGTTGCATGTCTGTCACTTTTATTAATAAGCGTATCCTGCGGAGCGGCATTGCTATGGAAAAGATAAGACGAAATCGACTCTTTAAAATTATATCAATAATTATCATTATCACTTTCCTATATCAGCAGCTTCTCTGGGCAGTCGATTACGGCCTTCCTGTCAATAACGAGGAAAATAGATCGGGGTTCTTATCGGCCGAGACGCTGACCCAGGCACAGGCCCGGCAGGAGGAATTCATTACATACCTACAGAGCGTTGAAGATGCGAATCAATCCCAGCCAGCCCAAGACCTCTTGTCAGTAGCCACCCAAACAGGCGATATCCTACATTACGCTGGCGACACTTTAAAGTATATCGAACGGCCGGATGGTTCTATTCTTAATGCCGTTAATTTAGATAGCGCAAATAACCTTGTTAATTCAACCGTAAGATATTCTGATGGTTCTATTCTGGTGATAGAGAACGGCAAGAATAAATCCTATGCGAAACCCGACGGATCAGTTATCCATTATAACCAAGATGGGCTTATAGAGGAAGAGGTCTTAAAAGATGGCTTGGTCTTGAGTTATGCCTATGATAAAGATTCGTCCGGCAACGTTACAAAAACGATCGTAACGAGTCCCGGCTCGATATCAGAATATGATGCGGGCGGTGCGCTCATCATGGTAAGGAAGGCTGATGGCACAATTACAGAATATCAGGATGGGATACCTGCTAAGATTACAAAGCCGGATGGCAGTGTTTATTCCTTCATTAGAAAACAGGTTACAGCGACTGATGGCACAGATGAGCTCATAGTAAGTTTGAGCCAATACAAGGACCAAAACGGCAATGTCTATAATTACGTAGATGATGCACTGGCTTCGATCAGCCTTGCCAGTGGAGCGAGCCTTACTAATATAGTAGTAGGCCTGGATGGAAATTTAAAAGACGGCACGATTCAATTAAGCGATGGCACCATTCAAATTATAAGAGACGGCCAAGTAACAAGAGCCACGAAACCTGACGGCTCAAGTCTCACTTACGAGAGAGACCCTTCTGGCAATATCACCAAGGTAATCTTAAAGTTTTCTGATGGAACGAGCCTTCATTACACGCCGCAAGGAGCGTTACTCAAAAAAGTCGACCCAGGCGGCCTAATCTATTATGACTACAATAACGGCGTCATCATTGACAAGAATCTCATGGTCACCCAAACCTCTTCCTATATACGCGAGTATGACTACCTATCAAGGCCTATAAAGCTCATTATAAAAGACCCAGCTAATCTCGCATCAACGTATCTATTCAATGAATCTGGAGCCTTGACTGCGTTGGGAGTTGATTCTAACTTACCGACTGTAACCCCATTCAATAAGCCAAAGACAGATTCTCTCCCAGCTCAAGGCTATGTGCAGTCTTCGGGAGTCACGGTAACAGACGGCACTTACCTATATATTAAGCGCTGGGGCGCTAATTCCGGTTCAGATACCTTTGAGAAGATAGGCACAGGCTATAACGGCACAATTCAAGGTAAGAACTACGGCACTCTATCCTCATCATCCACAAGTTATTCTGCTACATACTATCCGGATGGATATATTTATAATCCTATCTCATCCAATGCATTAAAGATAGAGAAGATAAACGCTTCGACCGGTGCAAAGACCCAAATAGACGTAACAGCCGGCTTGATCGAGCGCTCAACAGGCAAGGTCCAGACAGGTTATTCACTTATCACCTCAGACGGCCGATACATCTATAACGTCGCATATCATATCGATAATGGCTCTACAACTACCTATAACGGCTGGACAGTAAAAGTATTCGATCCTCAAAGTAGCTTTAGTCTCGTCCGCACCTTCACTACAGGCACAACAAGCTTCTCAACGAATGGCGCAGTCTCAGACGGCAAGTACCTATACATGATACAATGGACCGGCACTAATTCTGCGCAAGTAACCAAAATCTCTTTAGAGACTAGCGCAGTAGTCGGGACATTCGTAATCAATCAGGGCGCTACGAATGCAGTAAACGGCCAATACGATTGGGTCAATAAGAAATTCTGGTTAGGCAGCTCCACCAGAGCCGATGTATATAGGTATAATGAGGATTTAATAAATTATACCCCACTCTTATCGACAAATCAGGAGACGACCTTCAAGGCCGAATCCATTCTAAATTCATCAGGCGTCATCGCAACAGACGGAACATACTACTATGTTAAGAGATGGGGCACCAACACAGGCTCGGATACCTTCAATAAAATCGGCACAGGCTATAATGGCACAATAGCTGGAAAAAATTATGGCACTTTAAATTCATCATATACCAGTTACTCTGCAACATATTATCCAGATGGCTTTATCTATAATCCGATATCGTCCAATGCATTAAAGATAGAAAAGATAAACGTCACCACCGGCACAAAGACTCAAGTAGATGTCATAGCCGGCCTGATCGAGCGCTCAACAGGCAAGGTCCAGACAGGTTATTCACTTATCACTTCCGACGGCCGATACATCTATAACGTCGCATATCATATCGATAACGGCTCCGCCACAACATATAACGGCTGGACAGTTAAAGTCTTCGATCCTTTAGCCAACTGGCAAGTAGTTAAAACTTATACTGTTGGAGCCGCCTCCTACCTAACCTATGGCGTGATAGCTGACGGCGTATATCTATACTTCATGGAATGGACGAATACTGATTCAGCCAGAGTAACCATATCGAGGATATCCGACGGCGCAATCGTTAAGACATTCACCGCTAACCAACTTCAGACAGGCGTCGTCAATGGCCAATACGACTGGGTCAATAATAGGATAGTATTCGGCGCCTATTCCAATAATGGGACCTACACATATGACGGGCTTATCCAGCGAACGGGTTTAGATTCGATCGATACAGATGGATTATTCACGGCGTCAACATATTTGCAATTACCACCAGAAAATTCCTTGCCTGACGGCTCAAGTCTCACCTACGAGACAGACGCTCAAGGTAATGTAACCAAGATAATCTTAAAGTTTTCTGATGGGACAGGCCTTCATTACACGCCGCAAGGAGCGTTACTCAAAAAAGTCGACCCAGGCGGCCTAATCTATTATGACTACAATAACGGCGTCATCATTGACAAGAATCTCATGGTCACCCAAACCTCTTCCTATATACGCGAGTATGACTACCTATCAAGGCCTATAAAGCTCATTATAAAAGACCCAGCTAATCTCGCATCAACGTATCTATTCAATGAATCTGGAGCCTTGACTGCGTTGGGAGTTGATTCTAACTTACCGACTGTAACCCCATTCAATAAGCCAAAGACAGATTCTCTCCCAGCTCAAGGCTATGTGCAGTCTTCGGGAGTCACGGTAACAGACGGCACTTACCTATATATTAAGCGCTGGGGCGCTAATTCCGGTTCAGATACCTTTGAGAAGATAGGCACAGGCTATAACGGCACAATTCAAGGTAAGAACTACGGCACTCTATCCTCATCATCCACAAGTTATTCTGCTACATACTATCCGGATGGATATATTTATAATCCTATCTCATCCAATGCATTAAAGATAGAGAAGATAAACGCTTCGACCGGTGCAAAGACCCAAATAGACGTAACAGCCGGCTTGATCGAGCGCTCAACAGGCAAGGTCCAGACAGGTTATTCACTTATCACCTCAGACGGCCGATACATCTATAACGTCGCATATCATATCGATAATGGCTCTACAACTACCTATAACGGCTGGACAGTAAAAGTATTCGATCCTCAAAGTAGCTTTAGTCTCGTCCGCACCTTCACTACAGGCACAACAAGCTTCTCAACGAATGGCGCAGTCTCAGACGGCAAGTACCTATACATGATACAATGGACCGGCACTAATTCTGCGCAAGTAACCAAAATCTCTTTAGAGACTAGCGCAGTAGTCGGGACATTCGTAATCAATCAGGGCGCTACGAATGCAGTAAACGGCCAATACGATTGGGTCAATAAGAAATTCTGGTTAGGCAGCTCCACCAGAGCCGATGTATATAGGTATAATGAGGATTTAATAAATTATACCCCACTCTTATCGACAAATCAGGAGACGACCTTCAAGGCCGAATCCATTCTAAATTCATCAGGCGTCATCGCAACAGACGGAACATACTACTATGTTAAGAGATGGGGCACCAACACAGGCTCGGATACCTTCAATAAAATCGGCACAGGCTATAATGGCACAATAGCTGGAAAAAATTATGGCACTTTAAATTCATCATATACCAGTTACTCTGCAACATATTATCCAGATGGCTTTATCTATAATCCGATATCGTCCAATGCATTAAAGATAGAAAAGATAAACGTCACCACCGGCACAAAGACTCAAGTAGATGTCATAGCCGGCCTGATCGAGCGCTCAACAGGCAAGGTCCAGACAGGTTATTCACTTATCACTTCCGACGGCCGATACATCTATAACGTCGCATATCATATCGATAACGGCTCCGCCACAACATATAACGGCTGGACAGTTAAAGTCTTCGATCCTTTAGCCAACTGGCAAGTAGTTAAAACTTATACTGTTGGAGCCGCCTCCTACCTAACCTATGGCGTGATAGCTGACGGCGTATATCTATACTTCATGGAATGGACGAATACTGATTCAGCCAGAGTAACCATATCGAGGATATCCGACGGCGCAATCGTTAAGACATTCACCGCTAACCAACTTCAGACAGGCGTCGTCAATGGCCAATACGACTGGGTCAATAATAGGATAGTATTCGGCGCCTATTCCAATAATGGGACCTACACATATGACGGGCTTATCCAGCGAACGGGTTTAGATTCGATAGATACAGATGGATTCTTCACACCAACACGAAATAATATTCTTACCGCAAATGATGCGGCTCCATCAGTTCCGGCCGTAACCATACCTGATAGAACTTTAACCGATTCCGTCACCCAATTTAAAACGCTCGCCTATACGCCGGACTTCAAGCTGAAGAAAGCTATTCAGCCCGACGGGTCGATCATTAATTATAAAGATGGTTTGATTGATTCGATTATCGATAAAGATGGAAAGCCGGTAAACTACGCCTATCGATATTCCGGCCTTGGAAATATCTTGAATATAAATGTCACAAAAGATGGCCTGTCAAGAGACTATGAAGCGTATGGGAATCTTGCGAAGCTTGCGAATGGAGGCGTGGACTTGAGTATAACTAATAGCGCCATATCGCGCATCGAAAATTCGGACGGCACTTTAATAGAAAACGCGACATTCGATGCCAATCAAACAATCGTAAGCGCCAAAATAACGAAACCAGACGGCGTTGTGGCGATATATGATGGCGGGATTTTAAGAGAGCTCGATTCACCAGACGGCGCTAAATTCTATTACGATACCGAGGGCGCGATAACTAGATTCATAAGCCAAAAGGGGCTGATTTATGATTACTCTATCCTCTTAGAAGGCATTGAGACATTCACAATCGCTCAAATCATGGATCCAGCGGCAGTTCAGGATGACGAAGAGCCAATATACCTAAAATATAATCAGGAAAAGAAAATAGTTCAGATAATTCGAAAAAACGGGACGGTTGTAAATTACACCTATAATGAGGATTCAGCCGGAAAGATTATTAGTATAATCGTAGGCGACGACAAGACCGTATCAACTTACGATGGGAATAACAACATCTTAAGATCGGAAATCCTGCCAAGTTCAGAAGACCCAAAGAGCACGATCTCCGAATATGAATACGGCAGGATCAGGCGCGTCTATAAGGATACAGAACTTATATACAGGTATACCTATGAATTCGACGCATCCGGCGAAGAAATCACTGTGATTGAGGATGTCGCGACTGGCGACGTAAAAAGGTATAAGGACGAACTGCTTATTTCAGTGACTGACGCGAATGATTTACTCACCACTTATGAATATAATATCGACAAGAAGATTTCGAAATCTGTTATCACTCGCTCCGGCAAGCTCATAGGCCAGTACACCTATATCTACGACGGCGGCCTTACGACAATCGAGGACATTGATAAAGTAAAGAGGACCTATGGAAGCGATAATAAACTGGCTTTCCTCGAAGAAAATGGCAAAACGTATGCCTATACTTATATGACAGATGACGCTGGAAATGAGTCCACTGCGCAAGAGCTTATTAAGGTGAAGGACGAATCAGGTGTTATAACAAATTACAAAGATGGCAGCATTGTATCGATAACGAAGCCGGACGGCACGGTCTTCAAGGATTTTATTATCACCGATGGAACAGTCGCCGGCTATACCATGGCGAGAGACGGAAACGAATATTTTATAGAAGGGGACCGCATAATAAAAGAGACAAGATCGGATGGCGCGATCGTCGAATACTATCCCAATGGCTGGACAAAATCTATAACTTCGCTGGACGGTAAAATCGCCAAGTATTCATATGAAGTCGCCGCGACGCAAGTGCCTACATTAGAGGGAAGTGAACAAAATGTAGAATCGTTGACTGACGGCAGCCAAACCAGCCTACAGCTCGCAACCTACCCCGATCCTCAAAACTCGCTACTTCTCCACCTGGATCCGCTTGATAGCTCTACTAATAACCACCCGATAACATTCAACGGTGATGCGCATTTCGACGCGACGAATACAAAATTCGGCACATCTTCATTAGCCCTCAACGGAAACGGAGACTACCTCTCTCTTCCAGATTCAGACGATTGGAACTTTGGAAGAAACGATTTTACAATAGACTTTTGGATTAATTTTAATACCTTGCCCACGCCTGGTCAATCGGCCCCATTCGTAACGCAATATGTAGATAGTTATAATTATTGGGCGTTTGATATATTAAATGTCGCAGGAGTAATCGAATATAGATTTTACTCATACATAAATCGTGATTTTTATATATATTTCATAAGGACCGACGGCCTTACTATAAACAACTGGTATCATATGGCAATAGCCCGAGATGGAAATTCGTGGCGCATATTTCAGGATGGAATACAGGTGGGAGCTACAGAGACGAATTCGAACACAATGTCCGACCTGAATGCGCCTTTGCTTATCGGTTACGACGGGACTTCGCCAGCCATCTATTTTCTCAATGGGTATATAGATGAACTTCGAATCTCTAAAGGCATAGCCCGCTGGACATCCAACTTCACGCCGCCCGATTCAGAATATCATGACCCCTATAGAAACTCCGGTACATTCACATCAAATCCCATAGAATTGAACGCTACCGAACTCAACACCATCACCTGGAATGAAATCCTGCCAGTCGGCACAGATGTGACGATTCAGACAAGAACCGGAAATACATTGAATCCGGACGATGGGAGTTGGAGCGCGTGGTCAAATCCATTGACAGATCCTGCCGGCTCCAAGATCGCATCTCCGGCCGCCAAGTATATTCAATATAAGGTGAATATGTCTACGGCCGATCCTTACATTACCCCAAAATTATTGAAAGATACGAGCGGTAACTTCATCACAATAAATTATGTTAAAAGTTATGTTTATTTTGTGAACGCTAACACGGTGGGAGCAAAAGAAAATATAGAATTAGTAGATGTGAATAGCGAAAGTGCATTACAACTCAGTTCTTACCCCGATCCTCAAGACTCGCTCCTCTTACATCTGGATCCGCTCGACAGCTCCGGCTATAACCACCCGATAACATTCAACGGCGATGCGCATTTCGATACGGCGAACGCGAAATTCGGCACATCTTCATTAGCCCTCGACGGAAACGGAGATTACCTGTCAATTCCTGATAGCGATGATTGGGATTTCGGCACAGCAGATTTCACGATAGACGCATGGATAAATTTCACAGAGTTATCAAAAACAAGACAAACTATCATAGGGCAACGTCAAGACGGAAACAATCAATGGTGGCTTTATTGGCACCAAACGGCAACAGCATTTAAGTTTTCCACGTCATCGGGAGACATGGTCGTTTCTTCCACACAAACTCTATCAATAGGGACTTGGTATCATATAGCAATTGTTAGGTCTGGAAATTCTTGGACTATATATCTAAACGGAACATCTATTGGGAACTCGACAAATTCTGCTTCAATGACAACATTATCAGGAGTTCTTGGCGTAGGAGTTTTTGGAGATGCCATAGGTGGGGATTATTTTCAAGGTTATATAGACGAATTACGTATCTCAAAAGGCGTTGCCCGCTGGACTTCCAACTTCACGCCGCCCGATTCGGAATATCATGACCTTTATAGAAGCTCCGGCTCATTCACATCAAATCCCATAGAACTGAACGCGACCGAACTCAACACCATCTCCTGGAATGAAATCCTGCCAGTCGGCACAGATGTGACGATTCAGACAAGAACCGGTAATACCCTGAATTCGGATGACGGAAGTTGGAGCGCGTGGTCAAATCCATTGACAGATCCTGCCGGCTCCAAGATCGCATCTCCGGCCGCCAAGTATATTCAATATAAGGTAAATCTCACCACCAGCGACCTGACACAAATCCCTAAAATAACCCTCTCAGGTGATAACGGCATTACAATAAGTTATATAGAAGCCGGAACGGCCGAAGTGGTATATGTTACGGTTGAGAAGGATGGCCTCAGATATAGGTATACTAAAAATGAAGCATTGGCTCAATATCCGAATTTGAAATTCGACTTGGGCCAGATCGAGCCGGGATATCAGGATATTCGCAGCCGCATCCTCGCTGCGGACGCGCCGATCAAGGCGCAAACCTTCAAGGCGAATCTGCTCACTCAAATCACTCTCAGCGACGGCACCATCATCAAATATTTCAATAATAAACCGATTTCCATAACGAAGCCGGACGGCACGAGAATAGACAATATCGTATTGGAGAAATACAACACCACGATCTACGACTACCGCGTCGAGAACGGCCTTCTCATAAGTTACGAGGACACTTCGCGCGACAAGGTGATAGTGAGCTTCACAGCCACAAGTTCATCCGGCGATACCTATATATTCAAGGATAACAGGCTCATTCAGATAAAACGTTCCGACGGAACTATCGTAGACAACCCTGCTCAAGATGAATATTCTATAAGTCTATTCACTCTCTTAGAAGATGCATTTTCACCTGACCAATTGACTGGCGATAAACGATACCATAACCAAGACATCTCTTTAAGCATCACAAAAGACAATAAGGTAACGTATTTCATCAATAGCAAGATGGCATCAACATACCAGAGATACGACAATGGTGAACTCGAGCTTCTGATGGATTATGTATACGATGAATCTGGCAATCTTATACTTGTGAGGCTGCCTTATGCACGCGATTCGCTGGAAACAGAGATCGCCGCCGCGCGCCAAAGGATAGCCCAAGAGAAAGCGAACTACCTAAGGACTCTCGCCAGCCAAAAAGGCCTAGCCATCTCCCAAGTCCAAGCCCAAGTTCAATCCATACGAGACCAGATAAACGCTGAACGCGCCCGCCTCCAGCCAATGCTTTATCAAACAGTTACGAGAGCCTCGCAAGGCTGCTGGGGAGTTCAATATTATACTGAGACAGTGGAGGTCCCGGAGGTCCGAAACGCCCTTAATCAATTGGACGAGCAGGATAGGCAATTAAATATAGAGGAGGCCAATACATACGCCCAGCTCGATAGCGAGATTCAGGCCGCTCAGGCTAAATTAACGCAGGATGAGACGACCTCTTTGGCTGAAGTTGCCCGCCAGGAAGAGGCATTCCGCGCCAAAATTATAGAGGAAGAGTCCACACCCGTAATACTCGAATATTATCGCGCCATACTCGGTCGCGACCCGGATGATGCTGAAACTCAAGTATGGCTCTCCAAAGTCGATTATAATTCAAAGATAAATGTAAATGAACTTAAGACCGCACTTCAATCTTCAAGTGAGCGCACAAATCAGGAATCGCTCGTAGCGAGATTAAAAGGCGAAATAAGAGACTTCTTATACAATTATATAAATGTAAGCCAATCAGAAAAAGATGCAATCCTTCAATCCTTAGGTTTGACGAGCCAGGACATAGTAAATCTCGATCAGGCCGAAGTCGATAAGATATTAACTTTCCTTGATAAGCAAAACATCCACTTCGGTAGGAGTGCCTTCGTATCGCTCGAATATCTATTAAAGGAGAAGGGCGTAGTATACAACTTCGAAGACCTCGCATTAAAGACAATCCTTGTAGATATATTCGTAGGTGCGATAAATAGTTTAAGCGAAGGCAAGTTGCTCGAACTCTCGATGTATTCTCTCTCCAAAGTCGCGTCGCTATACGGCCTTATCTTATATAATACAAAACTCAATTACGATGACCTTGTCGCCGCGTTCAATTCCAGCGGTAAGCAAATAGCGCATCTCAAGAATAACCACTTCGTAGTAGTAACGAATATAGATACGGCTACCGGCAAGATTACTTATGTTGAATTAAATAGGGGCGCGAACGGCTATACTTGGACTGTCGATAAGGAAAAGTTCCTCGAATCTTGGACTGGCTATGCCATAACGAAGGTTGCACCGCAAGACCAAGCAAAGATCATATCAACTTGGGAAGCCCAAAGGATTAAGGGATCGTGCCTGCCGTTCCTGATTCCACTCTTCATAGCCATAGTCCATGCTGTAACAGCCGTAGCGGTCGGCATAGTCACTGTCCTCACCGGCGCCCTAACCTTTATTCCTATAATCGGTCCAATCATCGGCGCCATAGGAACCGCTTTATCGGGTATATTGACTTTTGTAGGGGCAATGGTAGTAAATCTATTATCGGTAGTGGCATATGTCGGTGCAAGCTTACTCCCAGGCTTCGGTGCCTTCTTCGGCGGTGCTGCGATTGGTGCGGGCGGTGCTGCTGGTGCTACAGGTCTAACAGGCACTTTAACAGCTCTTGGTACAGCAATAGGTAATACGGTTGTATTAACCGCTCTCTCCTTTGGTGTTTCGAAGGGATTAACCGCTTTAGGCGTAAACCCAACCATATCCAATCTCATATCGAGCTTTGTGACAGGCGGCGTAGGCGGCTTTATGAGTGGAGCTGGCTTCCTCGTCGGCGGCTTGCAGGGGCTTGCAGTTCAAGGAATAAATGAGTTAGGGACTCGTTTAGGCGTTCCACCTGCGATTTCTTCTATTATAGGAATGGCTACCGGCACTATGATAAACGCTGGTATAAATGGCACTTGGGCACCCATATTCGATAAAAATGGCTTAGAGGTAGGTTCGCGACTTCTATATGGCCTAGATGCCATAGGTTATAGTTTTGGCACAACCGTTCTACCAAATGTTGCAAGCGAGCTTGCTTACTACGGCGTTCAACGACTCGGCCAAACTCTCGGCGTCGACCCCCGCATCTCGAACGTCGCCGGTTCGTTGATAAGGAATGCGATTAATCCGGGAATAGACCCTCTAACGGGTAATCCAAGGACTATGTGGCAAGGTATAATGAACGGACTTGCAATGGGTGCGACCTCAATAGGTATTAATTATGCGATACAAGAGTTAGGTTTGAACCCGCTTTTAGCCAACATAGGCTTTAGTGCCATAGCTACGGCCCTAAATGCAGGCATACAAGCTCTTATGCCAAATGGCGAAAAAGATGTATTTAAAGCTATGTTCGATACATATACAAAGAACGCTTTAACCTTCTTAGGTTACGCTGAACCTGGTACTACTTTATCTCCTTGGCAGCAGGCAGCATATATAGCTCAGATACAGGATTTCACAAACATAGTAATGGAAAGAGGGTTGGTCGATGCTCTTAATACCTATGGGGCGAGTTTCTTTAACGCCGTAGCGGTTAATGAGATAGTCAAGAGTGGTTATACTTTGGGCGGCTATTTTGCTCAAAAACTGACTTCAGGACAATATAGGGTAGAAACAAGGAACGGGGAGCAGGTTGCCGCAGTCGATACCCCAACACAACCCGATGGTGGACACAGCACAGGTTTCTTTAAATGGTTGCAAGCTGAGAGCGACTGGGATCCGCTAGGATTAGGGGTAACCTCAGGCACTGGCAAAGAAGACTTCTGGGGTATAGGTAAGTTGGGCAAAGATGCATACGGTAGGATGGGCTTCTATGACGATTCTACTATATATAAGAATTTCGGCAATCTTGGTATCTTTCAAAACATCGATAATGGTAATCAGTCATATGCAGAGATAAAAGATAATGCTGGCAACACTATCTTTGTCGTAGAGCCGAGGCTAGATGGAGGCTATAACTATTACAACTCATACGGAGAGTATGTAGATGCTAAAATAGCATACTATAGCCAGCCGTTTACGATAAGCTTGAAAGACGGGTTTAGTGCATATACAGGAATTTCATTTAAAGACACGTTAGATGGAGGATCAATAAATATCTTAAAAAATCTTGGGTTTACTGACGCAGAAATCGATAATATGACTCTTGATATTAATAGAGATTCGACAGGTAATATGTCGTTTAAGGTAAATTTGCCTGACGGCAGCACAATTAGTAATATGTCTTCTGGGTTATCTGACGTGTTTGCTAATTCTGTGGCGCTATTTTTGGGCATAGATTCAAAAACATCGCAACAATTACCAAATTATATAAAAA
Source organism: Candidatus Omnitrophota bacterium (assembly GCA_023247385.1). Lineage (GTDB taxonomy): Bacteria > Omnitrophota > Gorgyraeia > 2-01-FULL-45-10 > 2-01-FULL-45-10 > JAHFGO01. The sequence goes on from JAHFGO010000004.1 coordinate 25,640, forward strand.
TTCCCATGAAAGGCTTTTCCATGTTAAAATATGCATACACACCGGCATTAGGAATAGCAGCATACGATAATTTAGGTGCCTTCGATTTGGGTATAGAAGCAGCTCAAAAATTTAGCGGGCCGCTAAAAGAGCTTATTGTTTATGGATGCACAATTGCAAAAGAGGAGATAAAAACAAATTTAGGTATCCTGAATTCAGATCAGAGCACCGTAGTCGAAAAAGCCGAAGCTGCTGGCAAAATAGTTGATAGCGGTAAATTGCTTAGTGATGAACTTAAAAGATATCAAGAGGATGTTGATCCCAACAATACATTCGGAGATAGAGCATTAAAAGGGCTTGAACGCGCCTTAGGTTTTTATATAGACTTATTTAGAGACACTGATTCATTCAAAAACTCAAGACAACAGATGGAACCTAAAAAACGTTTACTTCTGGATGTGACAATGTATATGTATGATAAAGAACATAATGAAGATGACTGGCTAAAACAATATATAAGTATACATAACATATGGGATGATTTATTTGCCAGCCAAAATCAATAACAAAAGGGACTGAAAATGAAAACCTTAAAATTTCTTACAAAAGCGATAGCTATAATTATATTGTTTAGAGGTCTATTTCTTCTATTAGGATCGATTTTGTATATGATAGACGTGATGAATGGACTGGAAAAAATAAAATCAACATTTTACACACAATTTCCTTATTATATACTTTTGGTCATATCAGCGTGGGGTATATTAAAATCCAAAAAATGGGGCGTATATTTATTATTTGCCCTCTTGATTTATGATATACTTTATTGGGTCGTTCTTGGCTATTACCAACCTCTTATTAAAATGGCATTAGCCGTTAAATATCCGATAGTAAAAATTTATGGTTTTATTATGATATTTTGTAAAAGGTTACTCATCCCTATGCTTTTATTTATATTCTTCTCACTTCCTAAGGTCAAAGAGGACCTTAGGAAGTAATTGAATACAGAGGTTTGGGAAGTAGGGGACGTGTCAAAAAGGGACACACCTTAGAGAATAACAGTGGAACGTCCCCAAATGGCACGTCCCCAATTTCCCCCAGGATCCTATGCAGACAATGTGAATTCAGACGGCTCACTCAAATGGCATCATGTTAAAATTGTTTCAGGGGATAGTATAAGTATGTGGAATATTGTGAATAACCACGGTATAGCCGTCAATGGCATGATAAGCGGTGTTATTTATAGCGAAATAACAGTTGATGGTGTTTCGTTGTATAATGTGACTTTAGAAGACGTTTTAAGTAATATTGTAAACAGGGATAATTAATATGAAAAACAAAAAAATCTATATATGGATAATTATTTTTTTAGCATCTATTATTTTGCTACCAGGTTTTTCTTTTTTATATTGGACGCTTACTGTATCATTTGAACCACTTGCGAGCGTAAGGATACATAATGAATTTGAAAAGCTGCCCTCAGATGTTTTAATAAAAAAATTACAATTGTACAACATTGATCCAGCAAGTCCATATCCTCAAATAGCAATGGAAGTATTGGCAAGCCGAAAAGAAAAGGTGGTAGTTCCGTATCTAATAAAACTGTTAAAATCTTGGCATCCAGACAGGCGATATCAAGCAATAAGAGCTCTTGGTTTAATAGGAGACGAAAGAGCAGTTGAGCCGTTATTAAAAATCGTAAATAAAGGAGAGTCGAAAGAAAATCGATCTTATCGTTCAGCGCTCTTAAGTCTGTGTCAAATTGGATATGGGCCAGTACGCCCAATTATATTAGAGCGTCTCAAAAGACCCGATGGCGCACGTAATGGGTCAGCAAAAATGATGGAATATATTGGAAAAAAAGAAGATATTACGTTATTGGAAGAGAAGTATAATGCCATACGTGAAGATAATGATGCAGTTGAAAGCATAGAGAAGGGTTCCATAAAAAAAGCAATCGAAGCTATTAAGCAAAGAGAAGGCATATAATGATCGCAGTTTGCATTGAGATGATCTGAATGGCTATATTCAAAAAACTGAAAATAACAATAGGCGTTATAACAATTTTGGTTCTACTGCTGCCCCCCTGCCACGCTAAGGAAATAAACATACAAAAGGGAACAACCACAAAAGCTGAAATCACCGAAGCCCTCGATAAGCCATATACTACCAAAACAGTCGTTGATAAAGAACTGTGGTTTTATAAGAATCAGAGCGACAAAAATTTCCCTTTCTTATCTAATGAAAAAATGCTTTTGTTCATCCAGTTCAATAATAACGGCGTAATTGAGGATGTTGGCGGAATAGCAGAAAATGATATACCACTTATGATACCGAGATCGTCATTACAGATTTGGAAAGCGGATGGTGAGGAGAAGCAAAGGATTGCGAACAGAAGCCGTAATCAGACGACCTATGGAAAGTCAGACCAAGAGACTCGCGATGTGGGGAAGTAGGGGACGTGTCAAGAAGGGACACACCTTAGAGAATAACAGTGGAACGTCCCCAAATGGCACGTCCCCAATTTCCCGCGAATAACTTATCGCTTGCCAGCGCAACACTTCTTGGAATGGGCTGGGGTTATGGTGCGATTACCGGTATTGACCAGGTAAAGGAGATTATATTGACGAAAGTGCGCGAACTTGTTCAAGAGTCAAATCTAAACGGTGAAACATACCCAGTTACTCTGAATCCCAAAACAGAACTCATAGTGAATGTGTGGGGAACTGAAGATGTCTTTTATAAGGATTTCGGCGTTGTGGGCAAGAGAGATAATTTCCTCGGAAAAACAACATATAACATCGAAATAGTTGGTGCAGACCACTTCGACTATATGAGAGGAATAAGTCCGACGTCAAATCCAGTATGGAACAATACCGTCGCGAGTTTCGTGACGGATTTAATACTTTATAGTGAAGATAAGGACAAATTACAAGGTTTTCTTGATGGGAATGCATATGTTTCAAGAGAAGGTGATGTATATGTTGTTAGATTACCAGGATATAGCATATGATAGTGCGGATAATTTTAATACTAACATTTGTAATCTATGCTTCGTATCTATATGGTGAAGATAAAACAGCATCTAAGCCGTTATACCCTGTAGTTAGCACATCAGAAAAAAACAATTTAACACCATTCCCAGGTGATGAGAGAACAAGAAAAATAATAAAAAGACATAACCTTGAAAATGAAGGATGGTTATTAGCCAAACAGCATTTGTTCGAAGAAGCGATCATAAAATTTAGAGCCGCAATAGATCCCTCACTTATTAATGAGGAAGGTGAAAAGGTTTTTGCGCTCTCCGCCATACGTAATATATATTTACGTCAAGGCAAGCTTAATGATGCTCTTGAATTACATGAAAAATATATTCTACCCCTCAATTCCAAGAAAGATTCATATATTGACGCAGACCTTGAACTTCGTGCTCTTATAAAGGCTCGTGATATAAAAAACAATAAACCGATTTATGACCATATCGCTTATATAAGAACCAAATACGAAAAGTACATTCCGCCAAAAGGATACTCCGTCCCGTATGATATTGAAATAGATAAGCTCATCCACCTCTACGACTACCTACACGACTACGATTCTGGTATAACATTTATAGATGAAATAATAAAGTACCATACCCAACATCCAGATAAAAATCACAGATCCGCTCACGCGAAGGATGTCCGAGAATACACCCGCGTCAAGCAGGCCTGGGAGCTCGATAAAAAAACTGGTCAGCACGGCCACCTGAGGGAAGTTATCAGAACTTCTGACGTAATATCATGGTAGATAATAGAAATGGAATGAAACAGGCTATTGTCAAAGTTGCAGCAATTATTCTTGCCATAATTTTTATAAATTCTTCTCATCTTTTTGCCGATACAACAAAGCCCAGAATTCTCAAATCCTATATAAGTGAAGATGCTTCATTTAAGCCAATATCATTGAGCTTTACAGACTGCATCAATGTAAAAAACGAGAAGAATTCTTTCACTCTCGAAGATAAAAAAGTCACCTGGTCAGCGGCAGTCAAAGGAGCTATGAACTCAGACACTAAATCGCGCTATGCTGTCTATTGGTATGCTCCGGATGGCACATTATTCGAAAAGCAAACCCCTGAACCGATATTCACGAATAGCCAAGGAGCCAAAGCGTCTCTTTTAATAGATAAAGAAAAAATGAAATCCAAGACTGGATTATGGAAAATAGAAGTGACTTATAAAGATATTTTAAGCGATAATAAATATTTTTATCTTACTGAATCAGGCACTAAAGAAGTCACCCAAGACGATATAAATTCACTTGAGGCTCGGATAGTACAAAATAAACCCGTAATAAAAGTTGAGGAAGTCGTTAGCAAAGAAAAAATAGTTGATGCGACAACAAACCAGCCTGTAGTCGCAGATATAGAAAAGCCTAAGGATACAAAAGCCTCTTATGGAGTAGTGCAGCATGAAAAGCTGGAAAGCGAAGCGAAAACCTATACTGCAAAAAAGAAGCCTTTATCCGAAGGCCTGATCAAATTAGACAGAGAAATTATCGATGAGGCCTCAAAGTTCGAAGAGCTCATATATCAACGTGGGGCCCTTTATGAAAATGAGGAAGTTGAAGCATACATGAATAAAATAGCCGAAAAGCTTTTGTCGAATAGCGAGATAAACGAGCCATTGGAAATAAAAATCAAAATGATTCGGGACCCTTTGGTTAACGCAATTACATTACCAAACGGCTCCATATATGTCCATACAGGCGCATTAGCGCGGTTAGAAAACGAAGCACAGCTTACTTTTTTATTAGGACATGAAATTTCTCATGTAGTCAATAAGGATAATCTCTACGACAGAGAGAGCCTTCACAATAAAACAGTCGCCTATAAGCTATTTGATATTGTGTTGGCGCCTACTTCGGTATTTTTTGGTATATTAGGAGATCTCGCTCAGTTAGGTTTTGGCCTGCTTTATGCTACTTCAGTTACAGGATATACGAGAGAAATCGAGGCTAAAGCAGATAAGAATGCGGTATTGTGGGCAAGCAAACTTGGATATCACCCACAAGAAGTAGCAAATATGATTCAAGTTTTTCTTAAAGAACATGAAAAATATGAAACAGGCTTAGAGGCATTTTTTCTTATGAATCACCCAAGTAATGAATGGAGGTTGAAGAAATTAAAAGAATTGATCGCGGAAAAATATGGGGATCAGCTCACGGGGGAGATCAAAAATGAAGAATTTCTAAAAAATATGGTTAAGATTAAATTGTATAACGCATCTTTGAACATGAAGATGGATAGGCTGGAACACGCCAAAGACAATATCGTATGGGTTATAGAGAAATTTCCGAAGAATCCGGAAGCCCACTATCTTGCGGGGGAGATTTATAGATTAGTGGCGGAAGACAAAAATAAATTAAAATACGAGCTTAATTCCGAAAAATGGCGCGAATTGAATAAGAATTTTAAAGAAGGAGAGTTGGAACAGACATGGCGGAATAAGGCAATGGAAGAGTATACCCTTGCGATGGAGTGTGA
>JAHFGO010000135.1 GCA_023247385.1 Candidatus Omnitrophota bacterium
CGAGTGGTACATGGTGGGCAAGACAGGGCTCGAACCTGTAACCTATCGGATGTAAACCGATTGCTCCGCCATTGAGCTACTTGCCCGCAAATCCTATCACGAATATATAAATATGTCAATTCGGCTTACGCGCCAACTTTACCCAAGTCATGCCCCTTTCACTATGCCCAAAAGCATAAGAGTAAAAGCCATTACCAATAGCGCAACGGTCTCGGTCATGCCCAATACCACCAGATAATTACCGAACCCTTTCCCTGTTTCGCCCATGGCATCGCAGGCAACCGCGGCGCATTTTCCCTGCCAGAGCGCAGAGAGTCCTATGGCAATTCCAGCAAGGGCGCCGATGCTCCAGAGATACTGCCCCCTATTTGCAATCGTCATCAACTGCTGCATTACAATCATACCATATACGGTCTGCGTCAGGGGTGCTGCAACAAATACTACAAGCATAAATGGTGTGGCCTTGTTTTGGACAAAGTTTTTCTTCCAGGCGCCGATAGCCGCCATACCTGCAATTCCCGCTCCCCAACCAGAGCCGACAGCAGAAAGCGCCAATACTAGAATCGCCCCTAAATCCTTAAACTGCACCACAATCCCTTGTTCCATAACAACTCTCCTTTTTAAGGGCCAGCGCCCCTCTCTTAATGTTCTTTTCTATTCCTTAAGCGGTTTATACACCCCGCCGCTCCAGGAGATATTAGCATGTCCTGAAAACTCCAACACATTAAGTCTTACCCCGTGCACCAGAACCGAAACCGGGCCCAAAATAAGGCCCAGCGTATTGCCAATTATGGCAATAAGCGCTGCTAGAGCTGCCGCAAATACATTCCCCCACCCTACCATTGCTGCCATCGCATTGAAGGCGTCTGCAATTTTTACGCCGGCTAAACCTACGGCAAAGAGACGGATATAGGAAACGACGTCGGTAAAATTATTCATCAGGCTCAAGGCCAAAGTTCCCAACCCTTCGCTTATGGTTTTAAGAATATTTTTTTGCAGGTTGGTGAAAAGAATGACTAAAAAAATGCCGGAAATAATCATCCACTTGCCAAAGAGCGGAAAGGTATCTCCTAAAATTAATGCCCTGGCAATGAAAAAAGCTGACCATAGGATACAGATCCAGCCAACATCCGCCAGCGCACCAAGGGATGGGATTTTAAGCACCGCCCTCCAAGAGTGGGCAATGGAAAGATGCAGCGCGCCCAGGAAAAAGCAAAACCGCTGGATGCCTTTGGGATCGTTAAGCACAGGCGCTAAAGGCCTATACCCGGCCTTTAAAAACCATTCCTGCCCAAAGAACGTTCCCGTCAATAGTCCCCATATAATAGCGCAAAGGCTCAAGACATAAAAGAGAAAAAATCTGCCGGTTTGTCTGTTTTTACGCTTTGCTTCTTTATGTGCCCAAAGAGTAAACAAAAAATATACCAGCCCATATCCAGCATCACCAATTAGCATGCCAAAGAAGATGCCGAAGAAAATCAGAAAGGGTAAACTGATATCCAGCTCGCGGTAACCCGGGAGTATCTCTAGAAACTTAAATATTGGGGATATAATGGAAACCCAGCGCGGGTTGCGCAATAATACCGGCACGTTATCATCTGCCGACGGTTCGCTTATAACAATGCCCCACCTCTCGGTCTTGGCCTCCGCCGATACAAGCTCTACTTTATCAAATGGGGCATAGCCGGTTAAATAGGACAAATCGCCGGATTGGCCCATACCTCTTAGCGCTTCGTGAAATTCCAATTCTTTCTCCAAGTCTTTTTTGACGCGAATAAAAGCCTCACGGTAGCGCGCGGATTTTCGGATCTCCTCACTCATAGAATTCATCACCTGCAGGTCTTCGGATAATCTATCCCGCATCTTCTCAAGCCCAATTTTCGGAAGCGCTACCTCTTTAAACGGAATATTCGTCTTACCATAAGATATGATAACGCAATTGGCGATTCCACTTGCGGTAGATAGTCTTTTCACTATGATGCCTGGAGGAAGATTCTTTATCTCTTTAACCGGAATCTGATATAGCCATATGTAAACATTTTTGTCCTCAAGCACTTTTATCGCCTGAGGATCAAAATCCCCCCAAAGCTCCCATTGGTTTATCTTTAGACTTAAATTTCTTGAATATTCATCAAGCTGTTCAAGGCGTTTCTGTAAGTCTATAATATGCCGTGCAGTAAATTCCCAGTTGGTTAAAGCTTCCTGAACAACTGCGGTACTGGTCTCCTGCGAGGGGCTTTGGGTCTTAAGAATATTTATGGCAGTGTTGGCAAGCGTTATATCTTCATGCAGGCTTGAGATATCTTTTCCCTTCGGTGTCTGCTGGTGCTCCACATGTAATAGGCCAAGTGAACGCAAGGCCTTAACTGCAGAATCCGCGTCCTTTGACTGCGTAATGATAGAGACTTTCTTCATCGGCACTATCATATGACAACCTCTTCGGCCTCTTCTATCTTTCTCTTCGCTATTTTGCTTCTTCCCACTGCATTTGCCATCTGATCGCCTATATAGACCTTGATGATACGGATATTCTCTTCGGCTTCTGGAATCTTCACTTTCTCAAAAAGGTTCACGCGCTGGGTCGTGATGCGCAGCTCATGTCTTAAGATAGTAATTCCTCTCTCCAGTATCTTAATCTCTTCACGGATTAAAACAAGCCCCTTCAGGGCTTCTATGGCGGCATCAACCCATAGCGGCATTACAAAGAGATCGTATTCTGCGATTTCAAATTCCACACTTTCAAATATCGGCAAATCCACACCTGCGGTGTTTTTTGAACCAACAAATATTTTTTTCGGGGCGATCCACTGCTTTAAATTTACTCCTTGATCGGTGAGAAGGCCCGCCCAGATCTCTATCTCATGCATCTTTGATGCTTCCTTGCGCCTCCTATCTTCCAATACCATAACATGGTGAAGGATCTCCATCTGGAGCTGCTGTTTTTTAAGTTGGAGGATGGGAAGATACCTCTGGTATCTTCGCAGGGCGTCCCTTTGCCGTTTTAATTCACCTTTTGTGAGTTTAAGCTTTGCCATGGCTAGGCCAGAACTTCTCTATCATGGATTTCTTTATCCCGGTTTCCTCAGGAGTAAAACAGTTGCTCATTATCTGCCATCCGCGGTCGAGCGCCTTCTCTAAGGGTATATTTACCTCAAGCGACATCATCTGTTTCTCGAAAAACTCTCCGTACTTCAGAAGTTTTTTGTCCCACGAACTCATCTGGAATCCCATCGATCGTTTCTCTACGGTTTCACGGTAACTGGCAAATAGCTGGATCATCGTATCCATTATGGTTCTGTGGTCCTCACGCGTCTTTCCATTGACCTGCTGCTTTAAGCGGCTTAAAGACCCGAATGGCTCTATCACGCCATTCTTGAGATAGAACTGCCCCTCAGTGATGTAGCCGGTATTGTCCGGGACGGGATGAGTTACATCATCTCCGGGCATTGTCGTCGCTGCAAGCACGGTTATCGAACCCGCACCTTCAAAGTCGACGGCCTTTTCGTATCGCGACGCAAGCTGGCTGTATAGGTCGCCAGGATATCCGCGGTTTGACGGGACCTGTTCCATCGTGATGGCTATCTCTTTTAACGCGTCGCAGAAGTTCGTCATGTCTGTGAGAAGGACTAAAACCTTTTTGCCTTGAAGGGCAAATTCTTCCGCGACCGCAAGGCTTATGTCTGGCACGAGCAGACATTCTACGGTTGGATCTGCGGCGGTGTGGATAAAGAAGATGGAGCGTGATAGAGAGCCGTGTTCTTCCAGAGTATCCCTGAAGAAAAGA
>JAHFGO010000075.1 GCA_023247385.1 Candidatus Omnitrophota bacterium
CAGTTCTTTACATAGTTTAAGAGTATCTATATCCTTCACCTTAGCGAGGAGGGCTGGCAGGGTAAATTGAACATAGCCGGAGGGATCTCCTATATTTTTTCTATAGTCATCTATCAGTTCTTTACATAGTTTAAGAGTATCTATATCCTTCACCTTAGCGAGGAGGGCTGGCAGGGCAAATTGAACATAGCTGGAGGGATCTCCTATATTCTTCATATAGTCATCTATCAGTTCTTCTTTTATCTTAGCGAATTCACTCTGGGCTGTCGGGGACTGTTCTGGGGACGGTTCTCGAGGCAATCCTAGACCTGTCCCTGCATCGCCGGTGGCGGATGAGCGCGTTTCCGGCTCCGCGGCGGTCGGGACGGCGGGCTGTGGTACAGCAGCTTGAATAAATTTGCCTTGACTTGCAATATCCGATAAGGTAATATGTTGCGCGTGGTTATTTACACCCACCATGCCAAGCTGAGGATAGAGCAAAGGCGGTTGTCCAAGCATCAGATTGAAGAAACTGTCAACTCTCCTGATAAAGTCGTAGAGAGTTTCTCTAACCGTTTCTTGGCTCGCAAGAGCTATCCAACCAAGTCGCTGGAAGTTGTGTATAAAAAATAGCGATAAGTTATGAAGATAAGTTTCGATGAACATGCTGATGCCCTTTATATCCAATTTCAAACCGGCAAAGCCAAGAAGACGCTTAAACTTAAAGACGGCATACTGATAGATATCGGCAAAAATAATCGTCTTTTTGGCATTGAGATCCTTGACGTCAGCCAACGCATGCCCATCTCGCAATTGGGCCATTTGGATATAAATATTCCGGTAGCCGCTTAATCCGGCCAATACTGCTGCTGGGAGCGGTTCTTTTTCTGCATCCGCGCCGCTCATCGATGCGCGCCTGCCCCGACTGCTGCCGTCGTCTTGTCGGGGGCCTGTGCCTGTTGAAAGAATAATGGGTTTCGTAAACTCAGTGGGCGGCTCCTCACTGAAGGATGTCGTGTCCGGCAGAAGCTTGGCACCCGCGCGCCTCATCCACAGGTACTGTTCATGGCTATGTATTTCAGACCCGATAAAGAGCGTGCCGTTTTCCCTCAAGAGGTTGCCGATAACGCGGGCGGCGTTCTTGCTGTCGTCTGCTGAATATAGCTTTACGTCTCTCCCAAGAACGTTCCGCGAAAGTGCGAAATCGATCTTTCCTGCCATATCCTGCACGATGGGAGTGCGTTCAGGATTGAACATATCACACTGCGCGAAGATGATCCTGCCCGTCTCTACCGCTCTTTCTGCAGCCTGCGGGTTGATCGGGTGGATGAGCCGTACATATAGGCCTCTTAAGGTAACATGCTCGTTCCGTATCCCCTTTTCCGATACATGGACCCGGGATAGAACATCACCTCCATATTTCTTTGTAAGAGCGTTTTCGATCTTCTGACGGTACGCGGAATATTTCTGCGCCCGGCGTATGGCTTCCGGTGCCGGTGATCCTCTGAGCATCTCGGAAAGTTTCTTGCCATCAACATCCCAGAGCTGTACAACATTTCCGTTTATGTCAAATATGGTCTCGCTGCCATCATCATCTTTGACGTGGATGAGCGTCGAGTAGTAATCGAGTTCAATGTATGTCATATCGTTACGGCCCGCTTTATCCACTTCATCCATTATTGGCAAGAGGGCGGTCGAATCTGATGAGCCAAAATCGGCTACAACTTTCACCAAACCATCTTCGATGATTTTCCACGCTATTGTCGTGCTTAAGTTCGAGGCTTCGGCAATAAAAGGCCCCCGCAGGATCTCCATCTGGGCTTTTTCATGTAAAACAGTGAGCTTGTACTTATTGATATGCAATATAGCATCCCTCGTTATGGACCTCTTGATTCCCGGCTCAAAACTAACGTATGCCTCCTGTAGGACAGGGATATCGCGGACATCAGCATTCGCCTGCATCGTAGCGACAATATGTTGCAGCGTTGAGATATCGTCCTTATCCGCCCGCCTTAGTTCGTCGATCAAACTTTGGATTCTGTTCGCTCCGCTCGTCGATGCGCGGATTTCGCCAGAGTCAACCCCTGGCGTTGGCTTTTTGGATAGTGCGTTATCAAGCCTTTTAAGTGTTCGTGTATCGCCGGATTCAGAGGCGGTTATCCTTATTTCTCCTATCCTTATATATAAGCCCCTTACCGGTAGGCCCAATAAGTTAGTTGCTTTCTCTATGTCACCTCCGGCCTTTTTTAAAGCTGATATCGTCTCTTCTGTATATATAGGCCTCTTCGTTCTCGCAATGTTATAAGTCGATCCCTTAACCATGCCATATCTCTTAAAATCTCTTGAGTCGTATTTTAAGTGACGAGAAAGTCCTGACTGAGATATCCCCATAAGCTTTGCTGCCTGGGTTATGTTAAGACTTTTCAGTCTCTTCCTTCCGAAGGATCGAAGTAGTGCTGGTATAATTGATTTTTCTTCTTTAAAGCCATATCTCTTAGAATCTCTTGAGTTGTATTTTAAGTGACGAGAAAGTCCTGACTGAGATATCCCCATAAGCTTTGCTGCCTGGGTTATGTTAAGACCTTTCAGTCTCTTCCTTCCGAAGGATCGAAGTAGTGCTGGTATATCTACTCGTTGTTCAATGCCGTATGTATCAAAATCTCCGCTATGTTTTTGTAGGTGATGAGAAAGTCCTGTCTGAGATATCCCCATAAGCTTGGCTGCCTGGGTTATATTGAGGCCATTCAGCTTCTCTTTACCGAAAGATTGAAGTAGTGCTGGTATAACTGGTTCCTCTTTTTCAATGCCGTATGTATCAAAATCTCCTCGATGTTTTTGTAGGTAACCGGTAAGCCCTGTCTTAGATATCTCCATAAGCTTGGCTGCCTGGGTTATGTTGAGACCATTCAGTCTCTCTTTACCGAAAGATTGAAGTAGTGCTGGTATGTCTACTCGTTGTTTAATGCCGTATGTATCAAAATCTCCGCTATGTTTTTGTAGGTGATGAGAAAGTCCTCTCTTAGAGATCCCCATAAGCTTGGCTGCTTGGGGTATATTGAGGCCATTCAGCTTCTCTTTACCGAAAAATTGAAGTAGTGCTGGTATAACTGGTTCCTCTTTTTCAATGCCGTATGTATCAAAATCTCCTCGATGTTTTTGTAGGTGATAAGAAAGTCCTGACTGAGATATCCCCATAAGCTTGGCTGCCTGGGTTATGTTGAGACCATTCAGTCTCTCTTTACCGAATTGCGACAAGCGCTTGGAGATAATAGACGGTCTTCCTACCTTCTTCGGGGACAGTTCTTCCCTAGACGCGCCGCTCGTCGATGCGCGCTTGTCCCGACTGCCGCCACCGTCTTGTCGGGGGCCTTTTGGCTCATACAGTTTCAGGGCCCGTAAAACGCTTCCCCCACCCTCTGCCTCTGATGATAAAGCCAATAACAAACCCTCATCCGGGAGGAAGCTCACGGGATTTAACCACCACGCCTGGTCCACATCCGTTTGCAGCCGCGGCAAACCCAGCTCATCGATGGCACTGACAAAATATGACTCAATCTCTTGAGATATTTCGTGCTCAGCTATTCCTCTTACAATTATTGTTGATACGCTATTTTTTATATACTCTTTATCTTTTAAATCGATCTTCAGCATATCGCATGTTCTTCTAATCACCTCTTCTGCATCTTCAATCTTTGTACGAAGATCGGTGTGAATTAATGCTCCGACTTTTTGTTTCTTATCGAAGATTATGATATAATTACAAGAAATGATGCCGGCATCGTTGATAATTTCGCCTGACTTCCCCGTTGTTATGTAAGCGAAACATGCTAACTGCCGCTGGTCACCAGAAAAAAATTCAAAGCGTTCTCCGTGCAGTCCTCTCCATAACAAGCCGTATCTATTCCTCAATATCTCAACATCGGCATCTGATAATTTTACGTTTTCCGCTATCCGCGCGCTAAATGATTTTTCAAGAATGCTACAGGCATCTTTGCGAATAACCTGCAAATTTTCGGGTGAGGTGCCTAATTTTTGGGCTAATACTTCATCCGAAATATCGCTTAGTAAATCAGCTTTTATGACCAATAGCCGGTTTCCATCCAAACGGTTTTCTATCAGATCAAGAAGCTCAAGATCGTCCTCAGGCAAACTATCCACTGAAAAGGTGTAAGCTGGAACTACGCTGCGTGTCGTCACTCCATATTTCTTAAATTTATCTTTTAAGAAACGGCGATTGGGATGGTCTCTAAGGGCCGCGATGCGCAATAAATCATGCCGGACCATATCAATCGGAATGCCACTTTCTATCGAAAGTTCGATGGCGTTGTGCGGTCCCGCGTCAAGCAGCGATTTAAGAAGTGCCCTGTCTTTTTTCCTTTGCTCGGAGTTGCGCGTGGCGTGAACTATCCGGCGATTGGGATGTTGCCCAAGTCTGGTTCGGGACAAGTCGGACTTGATGGTCTCATAGGGAATTCCGGTTTTATTCGAAAGCTCTCTTGCCGAGTGAATTCCTTCTTCCAATAATGCTTTGATACGAGCTATGTCCGCTTCCCTCTTTTCGGGGCTGCGCTGAATGACTTCCTTAACGAGATTGGGATGATTTCTGAGTTCAGCGTTTGGATATATATCGCTGTTTCTGACGGTTTCGACCGGAGTGTTAACCTTTAGAGCAAGCTCTTGCACGGTATGAGGACCGGCATCAAGCAAAGTTCTTATAAGAGCTCTGTCACTTTGCCTCTTTTCGTGAGAACGCAAGTCTCTTTCTTTGATGAGATTGGGGTGAAGGCCTAAAATGGAATATCGATATAATCTTTTTCTCACTATCCCAATATTGATTCCGCTCAATTCGGAAAGCTGATTTGGCGTATGCGGTCCGCGATCAAGAAGATTTTTCAAATTCCGCACATCTTTTCCCGAGTGGCTCATTAAGTTAGGATGGTTTTTAAGCACGGGTGATCTCAAATCGTCTCTAACAGCCTTAATCGGAATACCTGTCTTCTCAAAAAGCTCTCTGGCGGTATAAAGTCCGCTATCAAGCAAAACTTTTAATTGAGCTCTGTCACTGCGTATCTCTTCATCGGAACGTGGATTGGATTCTTTTTTAAGGTTGGGATGATCTGCGAGCCCAATTTGTTTCAAATCGGCATTCACCAATGCGTAAGGAAAGCCTGTTTTATCCGAAAGCTCATTTATGGTATGCGGCGCCTCATTGAGCAAACGTCTAAGTTCGGCTCTATTTGCAGACCTCTGCTCCGCCGTTCGGATACGATAGCGCCTCGACCTGTTCTGAGGAGATAATGGGGACGGTTCTTGAGACGGTCCTTCCGGCTCTGCACCGCTCGTCGATGCGCGGACTTCGCCTAAGGCGGCTGGAAACGGTTTCATCGCAGCGTTAGCAAAATCTTGCCAGTAAGTCAAGACTAGTCCGTTCTTTCTTAAATACCTGCGTAAATATTCCATGATCTCCTGTTCAAAGAAGCTTTTATCACTAACAAGTTTTTTAACATATCCTTCCAGTGGTTTCAGTTGAGCATTCAATTCCGGATAATTTCTCGCATCCGTTTTTATCAGCTTTGCTAATTCTCGAAGACGCTTATAACAAGACTCTATTTTTATTTTACTTAGTTGATAACCGGCCTCGCTTCGATTCAACATTTCTTCCCCAAGGGCCTTAAAAATATCCGCCCCACGGTTCCGCTTTAAAACATCTGCAATAATTTCACTGGGAAATGTTGAATAAAGAAAGTCGCCTATAACAAAAGTTGCGGATGTCAAAGTGAGATAGCGCAGTATAGGATTGCCTCTACCCTGCGCATATCTTTCGTGCACAAATGCCCCTGTTTGGAGTTGTAGATCAGAAGGATATGCCAGCCACATCAAATTAAACCAAGCAACATCTTCGTACGGCGGCGCAGAAAGGGAGGGGGTTTTAGATAATTCTAGCGAAGTGGCAACAGCGGTCCAATTCGTTAATCCTCTAGTAAAATGGGCAGCGGGAGCTGATAAAACCAAATATTGATCGGATTCCGCCCCTATAAAATCCGAGAATTTCTTCGTTCTAAAATAACTATCGAAAAAGTCCATCGGGTTTAGGGAACCACCTGCAAAGTAATATACAATGCGTGATGTAATTGATGATTCATCTACATGCTGAATATTTTGATCTGCGCCAACTATTCTGTATGGCCGTAACGCTCGGGGTTCATTGAGGTTGCGGTCGGCGATACCAATCATATCCGATGGGATAGCGATTGTTTCATCGCGAAATTCAGAATAAGCAACATAGCTTTTATCCATATAGTCTCTAACAACGCCCACATCCGGATCTATAAAAATATCCTCTTTGTCTTTGGCTAATAGTTCGGCATAACGATCGAGAGGAGGAAATCTCATCCTGAGCTCGATATCATCATCTAACGAGAGATAAGGCTTTTTTCCATAATAGAAGGCGATCATATTGCGCATCTGGCCCATATCAATGGCATCGGCAGGATGCAATCCTTTACGATCTTTATTGATAAAGGGTTCAACATAAACTTCATGAAATGCTTCTTTGGCCTTTCCCTCGAGCCTGCTTTCCATAGGATTTAAAATATCGTTCCTAATTTGTTCCCAGCCTTTATAATTAAAGGTGATGCCTTCTCTTGAGAAAGCCGCGAGCACCTGTTGGTTTCCTTTCGCAATATTGTCGTCGCGCGAAGTATCTATCACTGTAATCGTGATTCCTTTATAACCGAAGTCATCCAAATTGGCTAATATAGATCGAATTAACCGTTCAAGATTTTTAGGGTCGCGATCGGCCGTTGGGACAACGATATCTCTGAGCTTGTTAGGAATCCTTGTCGCGCGAAAAAGTGCATGCGTTTCATCAGGATTCGGCAATCCCGGAATTTCTTGGTCTAATAAACGGACGATCACTTCGTCTTGATTTAGCATTCTCTCTGTAATTCTATTGATAAATGATATCTTGCTTAAGGTTTGGCCCTGCAGCCGATCTCTTAAATATCCATCGGAATAGATATACAATTTCCCCTTGATCTCTAAAACAAAGAAATCCATTCCTACCATCTCATTAAAAATGTTCAATAGATACTTTAAAGGCATCTCATTATCTGTCTGGATATCGATTTCTTTTATAACCCTCGGCCTGATAAGCAAATCTATTAAAATCTCATTATTCAATAGATGTTTTAATTTTTCATTTTGCATCATCTTTACATTTCTCTTAAGTAA
Source organism: Candidatus Omnitrophota bacterium (assembly GCA_023247385.1). Lineage (GTDB taxonomy): Bacteria > Omnitrophota > Gorgyraeia > 2-01-FULL-45-10 > 2-01-FULL-45-10 > JAHFGO01. The sequence goes on from JAHFGO010000075.1 coordinate 7,213, forward strand.
TTCTATTGCCCGATTTGCACTGGAAACATAACTCTCTTGAAAATCTGCCGCACGAGATGCATCCGGCTCTGCCCCGCTCGTCGATGCGCGGTCTTCGCCTGGAAATTCTTCCTTCAAAGCCGCAAGGCCTTTAGCTGCCATCTCTTCAAAGCCTTCGCTATCTAGCCGCTTCCCGGCTACTTCAACCAAAAAGACATCGGCATGATCTTCGGACACTTTAGCAGGCGTAACGTCTTTGGGTGGTTTGCGCGCGCCTTTCATTATCGCCACAGCGGCATCTTTAAGTTGCCTTACCCGCTCCTTACTAAGACCTAACAATAACCCTATCCCTCCCAATGTGTAGGCCTTGTCACCGACTGTGCCGATGCCATAAACCATTTTGATAATTATTTGATGACGGCGATCCAACCATGAAAGGCGATTTAAAATCTCTGCCTTCTTTATAGGCTCCTCTTCGCGGGCTATCGCCTCTTCAAGCGGTCCTGGCGATCTGTCAGTAAGGTCAGCGATATGAGTAGGTAGAAGAGGTTCTAACTCGGGTGGCTTAGCTTGTAAAAGAATTCGACGCACCTTTTTCTCCGACATCTTCATTGCTTCTGCCAACTCCTCTATTGTCGGCTCGCGTCCTAACTCTTTACTCAACCTCAAGATGGCGCTTTTGACGCTATCGAGTTTATCTAACTGATTCTTTGTAGGGGCCCTTTTTCTTAACTTCTTTGAAGAGATACCTCGGCGGCTTATAGACCACGTTATAGCCCTGTTCGCATAGGTGCTGAACCTATAACCCTTCCTATAATCAAATCCTTTCACGGCCTTCATAAGCCCTATAATTCCGTTTTGAATCGCATCATCCAATTTATCTCCTACACATCCTTTCAGTTTAGCCAAATAAGTTACCAAAGGCATATTCTTAACTATGAGAAAATCTTGAAGCTCTTTACGCTCTTCAGCGCTCAGATTATCGGCATGCAGGGCGAGGAATAAAAACTTCTCTTCGCTTTCCTTGAGAGTCTCCCCGGCCTTCTTCATAACTTTCTTTACTTTCTTGAAATCGATATCATATCCCCATCCATTGCTCTGCGGTTTTTTGGATGGTCCTTCCGGCTCCGCACCGCTCGTGCTTCGACGTGGCTCTGCCTCGCCAGTCGAGGGGCTCGTCGATGCGCGGCCTGTGCCTGAGACGGCTGGAAGCTCTTTTTCGAAAACTCGAGTTCCATTTGCAAATATATATATGTGCGAGCCCCAGGGCGGCAGATCAAGTTTTAATTCTTCGCCGTCTATAATAAACTTTAACTCGCCTGAGCCCTTAGGTGAATAATTAACAATCGTAACGGCCTTGCGGCCATTGTGTTCGCGTTCGAAGGCGACGATATCATCGGCATTGCCAATATCGAGCAATTTGAAGCTTCCGAGGTTGAAGATATCACGGTTGTCGCGAACGATATTGCCTAATTCTTTATAATAGTTTGCTACTTGTTGATCCTCTTCTTCAAGCGGGCCGCGTATATAATCCGCCTTCGGCATCCATTGTGATCGGCCGAGTTCTTGCCCGCGATAAATAAGGCTTGCTCCTGGAAGCGTGTAAAGAAGGGTGGCC
>JAHFGO010000076.1 GCA_023247385.1 Candidatus Omnitrophota bacterium
CCACAATTAAAAGAGTTGGCCACTGCACGATAGCACTATGCTGGTAAAAAACGACCCGGATATTATAAAAACATATTTTGAAGATAGCTCCAATCTGAAAGGCGGCTACGCGCAGGAGGTGGCCCTGCCGCACGACGTGGAAGAGCTATCCGCATTTGTAAAAGATGCAAATTTAAAAAAGATTCCAATAACCATATCCGGTGGCGGGACGGGGACTACCGGCTCAAGGATCCCTTTCGGCGGCGTAGTCATCTCGATGGAAAAATTCAATAAGATACACAATATTTCAAAAGAGAATATGTCAGCAGTAGTTCAGGCAGGCGTCCTCGTTGATGAGCTCAAAAGCGCCTGTGAAAAGGAAGGGCTTTTTTACACTTCGCATCCCACCGAAGGGACTGCCTCTGTAGGAGGCACTGTCGCCACTAATGCCTCTGGCTCAAGGTCATTCAAATATGGCCCAACACGAAAATATGTGAGACGATTAAAAATGGTTTTAGCGAATGGAGAAGTATTAGATCTACAGCGCGGTGAACATATTCTGACAAAAACCAATTCTGCAATCAAATTTCCCGGCGGCCGCGAACGCACAATACCAATTCCGTCTTATACGATGCCAGGCGTAAAGAATTCTGCAGGTTATTTTGCGAAAGATGGAATGGATTTAATAGACCTCTTCATAGGGCAGGAAGGCACCTTGTCCATAATAGTGGATATAGAGTTGGCGTTGGTAAAAAAACCACTGGAGATATTCAGCTGTTTTATATTCTTCAAAAAAGAGATGGACGCATGGGGTTTCTGCGAGGATCTGAAAAATTTGTCCCATCTTGATACTTTATCAATCGAATATTTAGATTCCAATGCTCTGAAGCTTTTGCGGCTGAAGAATAAAAATGTCCCGCCACGTATGAATGCCGTGATATTTTTTGAACAAGAAATACGCAAAGAGAAAAAAGACTTGAGTAGTGAATGGCTCAAATTAATATCAAGGCATAAGGCTTCAGTAGAGGATACATGGGTGGCTATGAATGAAAAAGAGAATAAAGAATTTACAAAATTACGCCATGCAATTCCAGAAGCCGTAAATGAGATTATAAAAAGATATGGTTTTCAAAAGTTGAGCACTGACATAGCTGTCCCGGATGATAAATTCCGAGATATGATGGATTTTTATATACAGGCGTTCGAAGAAGATAAATTAGAACACGTTATATTCGGCCACATAGGAGAGAGCCACCTCCATGTCAATATCCTTCCTAAATCAGAAGATGAACTGGAGAGGGCGAAGAGGTTGGCATTTAGTTTTGTTAAAAAGGGGCTATCGTTGGGAGGGACCGTGTCTGCCGAACACGGTATAGGCAAGATAAAACATAAATATTTAGAAGAGATGTATGGTAAGCGCGGTATTTCAGAGATGGTCAAGATAAAAAAAGTTCTAGACCCAAATTTTATATTAGGTCTGGGCAATATTTTCCCGCGCGAGGTCTTGAACTTAGTATGACCAAAAAGCTGTCAACCGAATCCACAGATAAAGTGTCAACGAAAAGGGGCGGGGAGGCATGATATGGAAACATTGGAAGCTATAAGGCTAAGACACAGCGTAAGAGAATACGAAGATAGGCATATTATGAAGGATATTATCGAAAAGATAGTTGACTGCGGGAGGGTCGCTCCCACTGCGCGAGGAGAAGAGCCGTGGGAGTTTATAGTCATTACGGATAAGAAGGCGCTAAAAGAGATCGCGGATATCACAGACTATGGCAAGTTCCTCAAAAATTCAGCATGTACAATTATAGTGTGCTCTAAAGATACGAAATATTATCTGGAGGATGGTTGCGCGGCAACGGAAAATATGATGATAGGTGCTGCCAGCCTTGGCATAGGTTCATGCTGGGTGGCCGGCGACAAGAAAAGTTACTGTGAAAAGATCTTGAAATGCTTGGAAGTTCCTCCGGGCTATAAATTGGTCAGTATAATACCGATTGGATATCCCGCTAAAAGACAGAATCCGACACCGAAGAGGCCGTTGGAAGAAGTGCTGCATTGGGAAAAGTTTTGATATTGCAAATCTTTCTTGAATTTTTATAGAATCTGACGTATATTGAGTATAGTGAAAAATAGGAGGGATACAGAATGAGGATAAAAAGGTTTAATTTATGTATAGTCGTTGTATTGTTAATAGACGCATTCGTAACCGGTTTTGCCTATAGCCAGGAGGATGATTCATCGCGGCAAATACTAAAGCAAGGTTTGATCGGCGCCGGCACAGGAGCGATTGCAGCCTCAGCATCGGGAGGTAAAGCAGGCCAGGGCGCATTGATAGGGGCAGGCACATCAATTATAGGGAGCGCCCTTCTTGACGCGCTGACAACGCCGTCATCTTCCAGGACTTCTCGCAGGAGCGCACCTCCACCAGCGAATGATTATTACTATGCAGATCAACCCGAAGAATATTATTATGAAGAACCTCCTCAGGAATCAACCTCACAAAAAGTTTTGAAACAGGGCTTAGTCGGCGCCGGCACAGGAGCGATCGCCGCAGGTGCATCAGGCGGAAATGCCGGCCAGGGAGCTTTAATAGGCGCTGGCACTTCAGTGGTTGGGAATGCCCTTATAGACACATTGACCCAGCCGCCACAACAAAGACGGGGAAGAGTTTATCGCAGAATCCCAAAACAGACCCAGCAGAATGTCCAGGTTCAGGAAGAGGCTGCTGGTTCAGAGGGCGGGCGTAAGAGAGTTATCAAAAAGTATGATGAAAACGGAAAGCTCGTTTCAGAAGAAGAGATATATTATTAACCTGTAAATTTCAAAAGGAGCGTGGGCTATGAAGACCATAATTTGTGCAATCGTTATATTGATAATAGGTGCCGGTTTCATTGCTGAAAACCGGTATACACTCATTGTGGATTCACCTGTAGTTGCCAAGCTTGATCGTTTCACAGGAGATGCGTGGATTGTCAACTCTGGTGTGTGGCGAAAAGTCGAAGCCACTATTCCAGAAAAAGCGCAAGAAGAGAAAGCAAAATAAAATCACGCCGGCATCCATAAAAACCTCTGCTCTAGCTCATGAAAGTTAGAAAAGAGGTTTTTATTTTATATGTATAGAATATGACCAATAGAAGAAAAAAGCTCACGTATATTCAATTAATAATTTTTACGATTGCGGCCGTAGTATATTTCTGGATGAAGCATCTGCCGATTTTATCAAATAATGTAAATATGGCTGCGAAACACGAGCTTTTTTATGTAACACGTGTCGTAGATGGTGATACATTGAAACTTTCAAACGGCGAAAAAGTCCGCCTTATAGGGATAGATACGCCGGAATTGCATTACAGCAACAAGCTCATAAGAGATGCCCGCAGAAGCCACAGGGATATCAAGACCATTCAAGAGCTTGGGAGGAGGGCAGCGGCGTTTACAGAGGGGCTGTGTTATAACAAGAACGTGTGGCTAGAGTTTGACGTCGAGAAGAAAGATAAATACGGAAGGTGGCTCGGGTATGTTTATTTAGAAGACGGAACGTTTATCAATGCCAAAATTTTGGAAGAAGGCTATGGTCAGGTAATGACCATTCCGCCAAACGTTAAATATGCAGATTATTTTGTAAAGCTGGTGAAAGAGGCGCGCAGTAACAATAAGGGGCTGTGGGCAGCTACAGACAACTTGTGAAAAATTTAGACGTTGCAACATTTTTTGATGAGATCGCCGATATTTTGGAAATCCTTGACGATAACCCATTCAAAATACGTGCGTATAGAAAGGCCGCGCTGAATGTAAGGGGCCTGACAGAGGATGTGGCCCTGCTTGCCAGAGCCGATAGGCTCGAAGAGATACCTGGCGTCGGGAAAGACCTTGCCGCTAAAATAGTTGAGATAGTTAAAACGGGCAGACTAAAACATTATGAAGAATTAAAGAGGAAGGTGCCGGAAGCCATTCTCGATTTAATGGCTGTCCCTGGGATTGGGCCGAAGACAGCAAAGTTGTTATATGAAAAGTTAAAGATAAAAAGCGTCGAAGAGCTTGAAAAAAAGGCGAAGGCTCATAAGATAAGCGGGCTTCCTGGGTTAAAAGAAAAGACAGAGGAGAATATATTAAGGGGGATAGAATTAATAAAAAAACGTGCTGAAAGAATGTCGTTAAAAGAGGCATTGGATTTGTCGGGCGAGGTGGTGGCCGCATTAAAAAAGAACAGCCCTGCGGTTAAGAGGATAGCGCCTGCCGGGAGTTTAAGAAGGATGAAGGAGACTGTGCGCGACATAGATATTTTAGTGACATCCGACAAGCCGAAAAATGTCATGGATGCCTTCGTGAAGCTGCCTATGGTGAAAGACGTGCTGGCGCATGGTCCGACTAAATCCAGCGTCCTTACCGATACCGGTGTTCAGGTAGATGTCAGGGTTGTCGAACCTGAGAGTTTCGGTGCGGCGCTCGTCTATTTCACCGGCTCGCAGGCGCACAATATACACATAAGGCATATTGCTAAGAAGACCGGATTGAAAGTAAACGAATACGGCGTATTTATAGAAAAGACCAATAGGAAAATAGCGGGAAGGGAAGAAGCCGATATTTATAAGGCCCTGAAACTCACGTTAATTCCACCAGAACTGCGCGAGGATAGGGACGAGATCGAGGCCGCAGCAAAAGGCAGGCTGCCAAAATTAATAGAGCTATCTGACATAAGGGGAGATTTCCACGTTCATTCGAAGTGGAGCGATGGCGCTCATTCAATAGAAGAGATTGCAACTGCTGCGAAAAAGATAGGGTATGAATATATTTTAGTGACAGACCATTCGAAGAGGCTTAAAGTGGCAAGGGGCATGACCGAAAAAGACGTCCTGAAAAAACTTAAAGAGATACAAAAAATAAATGAAGAGCTGAAGGGCATCAAGATCCTATCTGGTGCAGAGGTTGATATACTCAGTGACGGGACGTTGGATTATAGTAAAGATATCTTGAAGAAATTCGATATGGTGGTTGCCGCAATCCATTCTGGCTTCAAAGAGTCGAAGGACAAGCTTACGATGAGGACTGTCAGAGCGATGGAGACAGGCCTAGTCCAGATACTAGCCCATCCAACTGGGCGGCTCATGGGCGTGAGGCCTGCCTATGAACTGGACTTTGATAAGGTATTCAAGGTTGCGACACAGACTAAGACATGTTTAGAGATAAACGCATTTGCGGAAAGGCTGGACCTTGATGACGTAAATTCTAAGGCTGCTATGGAGGCGGGCGTTATCTTAGCGATCGGAACCGATATGCATATGCTGGACCAGCTGGGCTCGATAAAGCTTGGCGTGAGCGTTGCACGGCGCGCATGGCTCGAGAAGAAGAATGTATTGAATGCGCTCAGGCTCGAGGATTTATTGAAGTTCATCAGAAAATAGGATATAATAACACCACTATGGAAGAGATTAAAATCTATAAAAAAATTGATTTTCCGAATCCTGTTATGATCGCAGGCTGGCCTGGCATGGGCAGCGTAGCGCTGGGCGTTGTGGACTATCTGCGACGGAAGCTAAATGGCGCAAAATTTGCTGAAGTCAAAATTGACCCATTGACAATTCTTGATTCCGTAATGGTAGAAGAGGGCTTGGCGACACTCCAGCCGCCACCTCAAAATACATTTTATTATACCAGGAATCCAGATTTGGTCATCTTCGAAGGAGAGGCTCAGCTACCAGGCCAAAGCGGCATCATGTTATTGAATAAAGTTTTGGATTTGGCATCAGAGCTTAAAGTCTCACGGATATATACAGGCGCGGCCTTTGCCCTTCCTGTAAGTTATAAAGAGTCGCCGCAGGTCTATGGCGCAGTAAACAAAAAAGCGATAATAGATATACTTAGGAAAGTCGGGGTGCGTCCGATGGAGGGCGGCCACATATCAGGCCTGAACGGGCTCATATTGGGTTTTGCGAAAGATAAAAATATCGAGGCAGTGTGCCTCTTGGCAACGATGCCGCAATACGCTATAAGCCTTCCAAACCCGAAGGCCTCGGGCGCCATAATCGGAACATTGAAAAAGGTATTGGGTTTTAATGTGGACCTTCACGAGCTTGATGAATATACAAAGGATATGGATGAGAAGATGGCCGTTATAGAAGATAAGGTGAAGGATGTAATGATTATAGAAAAAGAGGAGCCAGAGGCTCCGCCGGCTGAAAGGAAGATACCCGGATATATTATGGAGAAGATAGAAAAACTATTTCACGAGGCAAAGAACGATAAATCCAAAGCCGTAATTTTAAAAAAGGAATTAGATAGATGGGATTTGTATAAGCTTTACGAAGACAGATTCCTCGATTTATTCAAAGAGAGTCAGTAGCCCGCCATGATCAAACGTATCCTGATATTTATTATAATTATCATCGCGATCGCGACAGCCGCTATATTCATCTACAGATACCAAATATTCCAATATTCTGCGGAGACTATAATACGTAAACTCCTGCCCGACTGCATCAGAATAGATAAAATAAATTTTGATATTAAGAATAACAGGGTGATATTAACGGACTTCAAGATCATAAATCCAGATGATTTCTCTAACCAATACTTGCTGGAGATAGAGAACATAACCTGCGGATACAGGACGAAAGGGGGAAATATATTGGATGGCCTCGAGATCCTCGAGCCATCCTTTAAGCATCTCACATTGAATATTGAGCGTCTGGCTGATGGAAGGCTGAACCTCGAAGAAATAAAAAAATATATAGAGAGGCAAGCGCCGAAAGAGACTGCGGCTGCCCAGGAGGCTAGAGGCGAAAGCGCTCATTCGAAGATAGTCGGAGATAAAACATTGCCAGACATATTGAAACTGCCGCAAGTCTTTTCCTTGAAAGACGGGACGGTGATATTCATCGATAGGCTGCCGTATACAAAACCTCACATGATCACTTTCGAAAATATAGACGCCAAGCTCGGGCTAAAACTTAACGCTTCGTATACCGCGCTGTTATATCTTACTTCGACCGGGAAGGGTGACGTGAATGGCGACAGGAACGAGGTTGTGACATGGGACATTTCTTTAACTCCAACCACGCCAAAGCTTACGATGTCAAGCAGGTTTGAGGTCTATAATGTCGACATGATATCATTTGAACCATATTACGATAAGTATTCGCCATTCGTATTTAAAACTGGCCGCTTCTCCGGCACTCTAATATTCGATTTCGATAACGGCAACATCGGGTCAACAAATGAAGTGCATCTGGCGGATGTGAAATTCTGGATTAAGAAAGGCTACGAAAATGCCCAATTTTGGGAGACGACAGTGCCTGACCTGGCAAAATATTTTACATCCTCTTTCGGTGAGATCGTATTCGATTTCAAGATAAAAGGCCAGATGTCTAATCCGAAATTTTACTTAGGCCCTATCTCAAAACAGGCGCTAACCTCTATGGCGATAGATAAAATCTCCTCCGCGATATCAGGGCAGGACTCTGCGCCCGGTGCTCCGAAGAGCGGTATTGAAAAGGCAAAAGAGTACATAGATTTATTTAAAGGTCTAATAAATAAGAAATAATACATAGTGGAAAATCTGTCAAAGAATCTCATATGGATGGCTGCTGGAAATATTCTATGCAGCCTTTTTGGTTTCATCCTCTACATATATCTTGCCCGCACACTTATGCCGGAGGCATTCGGCTATCTGTCATATGCCTTTACGATAATATTCTTCATTTACAATTTTGTTGATCTCGGCCTGCCGACATACGGAGCGCGGGAAGTGGCGAAGGAGAAGGGCCGAGCTTCAGTATATGTGTCGGAGATAATATCATTTAGGATTATTCTCGTTTCGGCCCTGTCCGCATTAATTATAATTGTAGCGTATTTATTTTACAGGACAAGCCCCGTGGCTATTCTTCTCATAGAATCATTGCTTATACTTCTTACGCTCGGAGTTGGTATGGAGTGGGCATATCAGGGACTTGAAAAGATGCACATAATCTTTATTTCTCTGACTGTGACCAGCATCCTTCAGCTCACATTGATATATACATATGTGAGAGGCCCGAAAGACTTATTTAAAGTGCCGTTTCTTTATTCCCTCGCGGCGTTTCCCGCAGAAATAGTTTTTTTAAGGCTGCTGAAATTCAGACTCATGCTAAAGGTAGAAGACTTAAAAAGGATGTTCTCCTATCTATCGAGCTCTATCGTAATCTGGTCCATCTCACTATTCGCTCAAGTATATAATAGCATGGATGTATTCCTGCTGGGACTCTTGAGGCCAATCTCCGAAGTTGGGCAGTTCACGATTGCACGAAGAGTTATAGCGAGCGGCGCGCTTCTGATGATATTTTTGGCAAATGCCTTACTGCCGAGGCTCTCATCCTGCTTTCATAGCGATAAAACTCAGTTTAAATCAGCGACGCACAAATTTTTGAAATTAGGTGCGCTCCTGGTGGCCTTTATATTTTTACCGGCTGTAATTTTTAGCAAAGAGTTAATATTTGTGACGGTGGGTGGCAATTACCTCGCGGCGGTGCGGCCGTTTCAAATAATGACTATGGGGCTTATATGCGTAGTGTTTAATCTGCCGTATTCGACAGGCCTCATTGCATGCGGATTGGAGAAAGAGGTGCTGAAACAATCTATCGCCAGCGCCGCTCTTAGCATAATCTCGAATCTCGTGCTTATACCTAAATACGGCATGATAGGAGCATCGCTGTCCTTTGTCTTTGCAGAAGCATTGGCGCTTGTATGGATCGTGTCAGTTTACAAAAAGAAAGTATCAATTCGTATTAAAATTTAAATGGAAAGGAGGTTTAAGAGATGATAGAGAAAAGTGAATA
>JAHFGO010000005.1:0-11992 GCA_023247385.1 Candidatus Omnitrophota bacterium
CTCACCACTATTATGCTGACAAGTGCATATGGATTATTTATATTCGAATATTTTTCATCGATATCGATATAAAATTCTTTTACCACAGGCTCAAGCCCCCTCATCGAATAATCTTTGTAGATAGCTTTCACTATTTTTAGACGAAGCTCGTCTATCTGTATTTTGGGAGCGGGCCTTCCCCTCTCTTCCGGCAGAGCCCCCACTTTCTCGGCCTTCACAACTTTCAGGAAATCGAGATTAAGCTCACCATTTTCATTTTTCACAACGACAAATTCTTTGAGATATATATGCACTTGGTGCAGATGAAGCCTGCCGCTGATTATAGCCGGCAAGTCATAATGAAGATAAATCTCTGGGATATCAATCATAACTTTATCCCTAAAGCCTTTCGGATTGTAAAGTTTAAGCCCTTTTATACTCACAATGCTTCTTATAATACCAACATGGAAACTTCTTATGCTGAGCTTGAGTCCTGTGACAAGCTCCACCCCATTTTCCACAGAGACTTTTACAATAATATCTTTAAAAAAGGATAGCGCAATAACTAATATAAATATTCCGACTGTCGCAAAAATTATTTTTTTCATATGCCTCCTTTGTCAACTTACCAAACGCTCTACACGGCATAAAAATTCTTTTATGGCGGTGGGACTATTGGGAATGTTGCATCCTGCGACATCGAAATGGCCTCCGCCATTATAATGCTCGGCAATATTTGCTATATTAATCCTATCCTTCGACCTTATGCTTACACGCAGTGTCCTCTTGTCTTTTTCTCTGAATAATATAGCAATTTTGACGCTTCTAATTGAGCGCATCTCGTCTGGAACGGCATCAACGTCTTCATCCTTGCCATTGAACATATTGAAATCTTTTTTTCTCACTATAGACCACGCGATGGTGCCGCTTTTTAAAAAGCGGCACCTTGCCATACAGATGCCTGATAGAACTGCGGACTCTTTCCGCTTGGACCAGAATATCATATCTACTAATCTATAAAAATTTACTCCGCGTTCTATCAATTCCCTGCAGACCTCGAAAGTGAAAGGCCTAACCTTAGGCAGTCTGAATGAATCCGTCTCGACGATAATGGAGGTCATCATATTCTGGGCTATCGCTTTTGTAATATCTACGCCCAATCTCTCCAAGAGGATATATATCAGCTCTCCTACTGCTGCAGCCTTGTCGTCAATTAATGCGATGTCGCCAAATGGCCGCCTGAAGGCATGATGATCTATCTCTATTATGTTTTTCGCTCGTCTAAAAGAGTCGTGGGTCTTACCGAGTATCTCTTTACTGCTGCAATCAACTGCGATTGCCAGATCTATGGGGTCATCTATCTTTCTCACAATTCGATCAGCTCCCGGCAATTTTCGATATTTTTTCGGCACTCCGTCACAACTGATCATATATATGCGCTTATTCAGCTTTTCTAAACCAAGGCCTAAAGACAAAAGTGAGCCTATGGAATCTCCATCTGGATTTACGTGGCCGGAGACAGCTATAGTGTTCGCTTTGAGAATGGCCTTCTTCACCCTTACAATATCCATTCGTCCTAATCTCATTTTATGCTTAAATTATATACTAAAACCATAAATTTTTGAAACTATATTTGCTAAATTATATTGACAACCCCGATATCATAATTTATTATAATATTTATGATTAAGAAAATCCTGATATCTATGGCAATCTGGGAGATCGGCTCTATATTGACAATTGCGTTATTCTTCGCGATGCTATTCTTCGTCATAATACTATTTCCTTTTGATAAAAAAAGGAAAGTTGCGCATGCACAATGTTTCTGGTGGGCGGATGCTCTAATCGCCATGAATCCATATTGGAAGCTCCATGTCAGCGGCTTGGAAAATATAGATAAGAATAAAACATATATTATAGTAGCCAATCATCAGAGCCTCGCTGATATAATTATCGCCTATAAAACAAAGATGCAGTTTAAATGGGTCGCTAAAGACAGTCTCTTTAAACTCCCATTCGTCGGTTGGTCACTGTCACTTGCCAAACACATAAAGCTTTCGAGAGGCAAGTTTGCGAGCATTAAAAAAGTGTACAGGGAAGCTGCGGGTTGGCTTAGAAGCGGCGTCTCCGTATTATTCTTCCCTGAAGGGACGAGGAGCAAGACAAACAAGATGAATGATTTTCAAAACGGCGCATTCAAACTGGCCATAAAGGAGCATGTTCCGATTCTGCCAATATCTATAGCTGGAACCGGAGATGCCATACCTAAGGGAAGCTGGCTATTCAAAACTAGGTCGCCTGCGAGTTTAAAGATCCTGGCGCCCATAGATACTTCCGGATTAAAGGCAGCGGATTTCGGTTACTTAAGAGACATGACGCGCGCCGCGTTGGAGGCCGCCTAACGGCTGGTTGGGACGCGCCATATATCTTTAGCATAGTCTTGAATAGTCCTGTCGCTTGAAAATTTTCCGCACCTAGCTACATTGATGATAGATTTTTTTGCCCATTCTTTTTTGTTTCTATAGGCATCGGAAACAACGCCCTGCATATTGCAGTAGCTGTCGAAATCTGCACAAACTAAGAAGTAATCCAGCGAGACTAGTGAGTGCAAGATAGGTTCGAATAACCCGAATTCAACTGGCGATAAGAAGTTACTCTGAATGAGGCGAAAGATCTCCTGCAGCGCTGGAGAACGATCGATGTAATCTTGAGGGCAATAGCCGGTTTCTCTTAAATCTTGAACCTCTTCAGCTTTAAGCCCGAAGGTAAAGATATTATCGTTCCCCACGGCCTCAGCTATCTCTATATTCGCGCCATCGAGACTTCCGATGGTCAAAGCTCCGTTAACCATGAACTTCATACAGCCTGTGCCGGAGGCCTCGGTGCCAGCCGCAGATATCTGTTCGGACAGCTCGCTTGCAGGAAATATCTTTTCTGCGAGCGAGACCCGATAGTTCTCCAGAAACACAACTTTCATCTTATCGTTTACGGTTTTATCTCTATTCACTACATCGGCAACACTATTTATAAATTTGATTATGAGTTTTGCCATGAAGTATCCTGGAGCGGCCTTCCCGCTGAGGATAAATGTTCTAGGAAGGATCTCATCCGCTGGGTCTTTCTTTATCTTTAAATATTGCGAGATGATATAAAAGCCAAATAAGAGCTGGCGCTTATATTCATGTATCCTCTTAACCTGGACATCGAATAGAGATTGAGGATCCACTGCTACGCCTGTCGCATCGTGTACATATTTTGCCAGATCTTTCTTATTCTCTATTTTAACTTTCTGCCACTTTTCTTTAAAAGAGCCGTCATCCTTGAAGGCTAGGAGCTTTTCCATATTGTATAGATCGGTTGTCCATTTATCGCCTATAGCATCTGTGATGAGACCGGAGAGCCCTGAATTCGCCTTCGCCAGCCATCTTCGCTGAGTTATGCCATTGGTCTTATTATTAAATTTTTCAGGCGCAAATTCATAAAAGTCGCGGAAGAGATGCGTTTTTATCAATTTTGTGTGCAGCAGAGAAACGCCGTTAACCGAGTGGCTGCCTATAACGGATAAGTGCCCCATGCGTATTCTCTTTGTTTCCTCTTCATCGATGATGGACATCCTGCGAAGCCGGTCGTTATCGCCAGGAAATTTAATGGCCACCTCTTTTAAAAAACGTAAATTTATCTCATAAATTATCTGCATGTGACGCGGAAGAAGCCGTTCAACAAGGGCCACAGGCCAGCTTTCAAGCGCTTCCGGCATAACGGTGTGATTAGTGTATGCAAATGTCTTCACTGTTACATCCCAAGCAGTATCCCAGTCCAGTTTTTCCTCATCTATCAATATCCTCATGAGCTCTGCTATGGCAATTGAAGGATGGGTGTCGTTCAACTGAATCGCCGCCTTGTCCGGCAGGAAGCGCAAATTTGAATTCTCCATTTTAAAACGACGAATGATGTCGGCGAGAGAGGCTGCCGTAAAAAAGTATTCCTGTTTTAAACGCAGTTCCCTGCCCTGGCTTATGTTGTCATTTGGATACAGCACTTTGGAGATGTTCTCTGTCAGGACTTTGTTATAGACTGCGCGCTCATAGTCACCATCGTTAAAATAGCTCAAATCAAACTCTTCTGTGCTGCGCGCGGACCATAGGCGCAGCGTGTTCACAATATCGTTCCTGTAGCCAGGTACTGGGATATCATACGGCATTGCTAAGATATCTTCGGTATCTACCCAATGGACCTGAAGTTTCCCATATTCATCATGCGATGAGTAAGTGTGTCCATAGAATCTCACCTTTATAGTATATTCCGGCCTTGCAAACTCCCACGGATTCCCCCTGGCTAGCCACTCGTCTGGATACTCTATCTGATATCCGTTAATTATTTTTTGATTAAAAATTCCGTATTCATACCTTATACCGTATCCGTGTGCAGGAATGCCAAGCGTCGCCATAGAATCAAGAAAGCATGCGGCGAGTCTGCCCAAGCCGGCGTTTCCCAAACCGGCATCCGATTCACATTCGCATAGTTCCTCGAGCTTTAATCCCAACTCTTCAATAGCCTGCTTTGTCTGACCCTGCAAACCAAGGTTCATTATGTTGGTGTAAAGAAGGCGGCCAATCAGAAATTCCAGAGAAAAATAATAGACCCTTTTCAAATTTTTATCGTGATACCTCTGTTGAGTCACTATCCAACGCTCCACGATTCTGTCCCTTATTGCAATAGATGCGGCCACAAAATCGTCATATAGCGTCGCGGTATATTTGTCTTTGGCAAGATTAAATTCTCGGTTGGCTATAAATGAAAGCTTAATGCCGTTCTTCGTCATGTCTTTGTGAAACCTATTAATCGTTGCGGCTTCAGAATCATTTATTTTAATTTTCAATCAAATTCTCCCTTGTTAAATCCTCGCGCGTACCCGTAAAATTAGATTTTCTTTCGCACTAATTATTTTGCCTTAAATGAAACTAACGCCTTCTCATTGTCGGTTGTTGCGAGAACAATTCTTGCCGGACAGCCTTCCGGACAAGTGGTGCCATACGTATATTTTATATCGATCTTGGCTTCCGCCAATTTTGCAGTAACGCTTTTGAGCGCGCCTGGCTTATTTTCAAGATCCACTAATACAACTTCGTTCTCTTTAATGGTGCTATATCCTGCCTTTTGCAAAGCCTCTTTTCCGCGAAGCGTGTCATCGGCCACTACCATTATCTTCGCATCGTTATTCACAGCATATCCTGCGAGAGCCTCTATATTTATCCCGTGATCGGCCAATATCTTGGATATGTTTGCCAAGATACCAATCTTATTTGCCACTGTTACAACAATCTCCTTCCCTAAACTTGCCTTTTTAATCATATTATACCTCCGATTTGCTGTTGTTTTCTGTCTGCAAATCGTCCCGAGCGTCCTTTGCACACGCGCGGACGCGAGGGACTACCAATTTCAAACTATATACCTCAGATTTGCTGTTGTGTTCTGTCTGCAAATCGTCCCGAGCCCCTCGCGTCTACACATAAACAAAGGACGCTCGGGGCGAGGGACTGCCAATTTCAAACTATTTTACCACTTTTGCTTCGACAATGCAATCCAATCGAAAGTTTCTTTCCGCACCTTTAAGATGGCAGTGGGCGACAACATAAGACCTGTCGTATCCGGCCTGTATTTCCTTCGGCGTTATTGTGCGGCTTGTAACTTTATTGCTCCAGGCCGAGCGATATGTGATGTGCAGCTTTTTCTGTTCGCGGATTGCGTCTTCAATCAGCTTAACCTTATAGTCCTTCACTGTCTTTATCGATAATGGCCTCTTGGCTTGTGCCTGCGCTATCTCCTCAATCGATTTTACGCCGTGGCCGGCAAGCAATTTCAATTCTTTCTCAAATACCTTCCAAGTCATAAAGGCATCCTTCATTGCCCTGTGCTCGCCGCAAGAATCAATGCCAAGAGATTCTGATACGTAGCCTAAATTATATTTTTCCAATCCCGGGAATAGCCTCCTTGCCAGCCTCAGAGCATCTATTATGTAGTAGTCGGCCAAGACAGATTCATTTCTGCCAAGAGCGGATTCAAAAAACCCCAGGTCAAAACCAGCGTTGTACGCAACCAGAACGCTTCCTTTTATGAATTTCAAGAAGGCGGGCATGATCTGGCCTATTGTCGGTTTACCTTTAACCATATCGTCAGTTATCCCATTTACATAAAAAGCCCCTGCCGATATGGGGCGCTCGGGGTCGATAAGATAATAGAATTTTTCGACTTTCTTTATGCCAGAGCGGAATCTTATGGCTCCGACTTCACAGATTTTATCGCCTGCGTATGGATAGAGCCCTGTGGTCTCAAAATCAAATATAGTGAAAGACGCATTCTCGAGCTTCATTGCTTCAGAAAATTTCCACCCCTGTTTTCTTCAGTATCTTCGCGAGTTTAGCCAGCGGCAGGCCCACAACATTATAGAAACAGCCCTCGATGCGGTCAATGAAGATGCTGCCAGGCCCCTGGACATCGAATGAGCCTGCCTTATCGAATGGTGAGATTTTTTTAAAATACTCACTGATCTGCCTGTCTGTCAGCGGCAACATATATACCTTTGTCTTCTCATAGGCAGTATAGGTTTTATTGTTATCGATATCTATAACCGCTATACCTGTATAAACCCATTGAGGCTTTTTTGATAGAATCTTCAACGCCCTGAATGCGTCTTGCATGCTTTTGGGTTTACCTATTATTTTATTTCCGACCAAAACCACAGTGTCAGCACCGATAATTATGTCGGAACCGAATCTTCGGCTAACATCTCTTGCCTTTTTAATAGCATTTCCAATCACAAAATCACTACAGCGGCCTTTTAGAAATCTATCTTCCTTTGCGTGCGATTCAACCATACGAAACCGCAGCCCAATCTGTTTTAACAACTTCTGCCTCGCCTTTGATTTTGACGCTAATATTATTCTACGCATTAGCTGCCTCTTCTCCTGCCACAAAACCAGATGCCCAGGCCCAGGCAAGATTATAGCCGCCCCTTCTGCCGTTAACGTCTAAAATCTCACCTGCAAAATACAACCCCTTTCTTAATTTCGACTCTAAAGTGCCTTCCCTCACCTGATTTACCTCAATCCCTCCGGATGTAAATTCTGCCTCGTTCCAACCGCGCGTTCCAAGCACCTTAAAACGCCTATCTTTTACGCCTCCGGCTATTGCGATCTTATCTTTTGTTTTTAATAAATCTTTCATGGCAATTCCGAACTTATTCGGCAAAATCCCAACCAGTAAATCCTCTGTCGAAAAATTCTTTTTAATTCTTTTCGCAAGTTCGTCCTCCAGCTCTTTCGTCGTCATAAATGGGGCCATGTCCACGGCTACAGCGATGTCCTTCTTATTAAATCTATTGACAGCGACTGATATCTCTTCGCTTATGTCTAATATCGATGTGCCGGATAAGCCGTATTTTGTAAATAGGATGTCGCCGGCGGCTTCGCCTATTACAACACCGCTTATTATTGATTTTACTTTGGCAAATATCTTTTGGCCTTGCAGGATGTGGCATAGCGGATCTTTTATAACGATTGGGACGGCGACAGGCACAGGCTCTATTATCTTATGGCCGAAATTCTTAGCAAATTTATAAGCGCTTCCATCGGAGCCAAGCGCAGGATAAGATTTTCCACCGCAGGCAAATATAAGAGACCTTCCGATTATTTTCTTATTTGATTTTGATGTAACGACAAAGCCGTCGCGTGTATATGAAATATCTGCGGCATCAAAATTTAATTCTATAGATATTGCAAGACGCTTTAGCTCGATCTCGAGTATTTTCAAAACTGATGAGGATTGATTTGTGGCTGGAAATATTCGGCCTTCTTCTGAATGGAGCTTGATGCCTAATTCATAAAAAAAATTTTTTATACCATCTCTGCCGAACCTGTTGAATACGGATTTGACTAAAGGTCTCGCGCTCTGATTATAACAGGATTCGTCAAGTTTATCATTTGAGAGATTGCATCTGCCATTTCCGGAAGCAAGTATTTTTTTCCCGACTTGGCCCATCCGCTCACAGATTACAACTGATATGCCTTTACGTTTAGCGCTTATTGCCGCTATGATACCGGATGCGCCGCCGCCCACAATCACAGTTGAGAACTTTTGCATAGCCCTCAGGCTCTTCCCAGGTATTCGCCTGTCCTGGTATCCACTAATACTATCTCGCCTTCATTTATAAAGAGCGGCACGTTAACTACCAACCCGGTCTCGAGCATGGCCGGCTTCGTTGCCCTGCCCGATGTATCGCCCTTCAGGCCTGGCGCGGATTCCTTTATTTTCAACGCGACGCTCACCGGGAGCTCTATTGTAACAGGCCTATGTTCATAATATAGAAGTTCGACCTCGAGGTTCTCTTTAAGATAATCTTTTCCCGATCCGACCATCTCTGTCCCGATGGTGATTGTTTCGTATGTGGCCATATCCATAAAATGAAACCCTTGATGATCCTGATACAGATATTGGACTTTCTTGGATTCAAGATCCGCTTTCTCCACGGTATCGGCGGGACTGTAGCGTTTGTTTACTATTTTTGCGCTTAGCAAATTTTTAAGCGTAGTCTGGTATATTGCGCGCAAATTTCCCGGCGTCCTGTGCTCTATGTCAACTACGATTAAAAAGTCTCCGCCATCTTTGATAATCATTCCTCTCTTTAATTCCGAAGCCTTCATTTGTTCTCTTCAAATTTGCTATTATTGTAAATTTATTTTTATCATCTCTTCTTTCGTCTTTGCTTTCTTAGGTATGACTATTTCCAAAACGCCGTTTTTATATGTCGCCTTTATACCTTCGCTCATGCATTCGGCCGGCAGCTCCAGAACCCTTTCAAATTTGCCCTGCATGCGTTCCTGTTTTACAATTCCAGGAGCGGCCTGGCTCTTCATGGCCTCTCGCATGCCTGCAATCTTCAGAATTTTGTTATTCTCGAGCGTAATATCTATTTTATCTTTATCCATGCCCGGTAGATCGGCTTTCACGATAACTTCTTTATCGGCCTGGGTTACATCGACCTTCACATCCTGTCCGAACTCTTCCATGAAGGGCTTGCCAGTTTCCGAATATGTCCCGATTATATCTTTCATGAATTTGTCCATCTCTCTTCTCATGCGGACGAGTTTCGCCCGGAGTTCGTCAAGATTTCTATAATCTTCCTCTGTGGGCCGGCCTTGCGCATATAGCACGCTGGCGGTCAATAAACAAAATAAAATCGCTACCATCATTTTTTTCATACGCACCTCTAAATTTTACTTTACGAGGGACTACTAACTTATTATGTCATATCATAATCCATTTTGCGGAAAATTTCAATGAAAATGAGGAATGTCTCTATAAGGTGGGAGATTTTCCATTCGCGATGATATTGCCCTTTTCGTAGGCTAGAAGGAAGGCGCTTACTATGACGGGGTCAAACTGCGTGCCGGAACAGCGTTTCAATTCCTGAAGACCTTCCTCGACGGTCTTCTTCTTCTTATACGGCCTTGTGGTTGTCATCGCATCGAATGCATCGGCGACCGCGATTATGCGCGCAACCAATGGTATGTCGTTGCCTTTCAATCCGTCCGGATATCCGGAGCCGTCATAACATTCCTGATGATGCCGAACCTCTCTTGCTACATCACTCAGTTCCTTGATCGGATGCAAAATCGTGGCGCCGATTATGGAATGTTTTTTAATCTCTTCGTATTCCTCCGGAGATAATTTGCTGTATTTATTCAAAATATGGTCAGGGATGCCAATCTTACCTACATCATGCAGAAGAGCCGATATCTGAAGCGTCTCTTTGAAGTTTTTATAATTTGCCATATCCGGGATGCCTTCAAGCTCTTTTGCTATCGCCATACAATAACTGGTAACACGTTCGGTATGGCCATGCGTGTATTGGTCACGGGCATCTATTGCCGCGGCTAATGCTATGGCGGTGTGAATGAATATCCTATGCTCGCGGGTATATAATTCCTTTATCTCCTCCACTCTCTGCTGTAGGCTTTCGATAAGCTGGGTATTAGCTATGGCCATGGCAGCATCATTCGCCAATGTCACAAATAGCCCCATCTCCTCCCTGTTGAAATTCTCACCGGATATCTTATCGCCCAATACCAATATTCCAAGAAGATCGCGCTTAAAGTAACATGGAACACAGAGATTTGCCTTTATCAGATCCATCTGCTTTTTTATCAGGAGCAGCCTGTCGTAGAGATCCGGATGGCGCTCCAAAATGTTCCTGTTTCGGAGAGCGTTAATTATGTCTTCATATCTTAAGATTCCGGTTTCCGAAATGAGGTAACTGTGCTTTTCGCTGAACGCGCTGATCAGCGGATTGTCAACGGCGAGCCTTATGAAGCCGATGGGAATCTTCAGGCCTTCGGAGCCTTTGGAGTCTATCAGAATGTATGAGCGCTTATCTTCCTTATATAATAAAACAGCTGTGTGGGTAACTTTCAGCTGCTCATCGATGGTCCGGACTATCATCTTGATAAGGTGTTCCGGTTTTTTGAACCGTATCATGGTTCGTGAAGCGGTTTCTAAAAATATTTGATAGTCGGTCTTTGGAGCTTGGGGCATGTTAAACGAAGGTTGTTTCAGCAGCCCTTGATTGTCATCCCGTTCTGATACTCCGCTATGGTGCATTGATTTCTCGACGAACCAATCGTGCAGCTTCGCCCAACTCGGTGCTTTCTTATGTGGTGTCATAATTATACTTTCAGATTCTTTTCAACCGCCTGCTCAAGATAATCCAATACGAGCGGCTTCGTTATATAATCGCATGCGCCGAGTCTGCAGGCCTCATCCATCTTGTCCTGATCCTCAAGCGCTGTGACCATTATCACTTTTTGATTCTTATCCATCTCTTTCAGATGTTTCAGCGTGGCGATGCCGTCCATGCCCTTCATCTTTATGTCAAGTAGCACAAGCTCCGGCCTTTCCTTCTTTGTGATGGCTATCGCTTCATCGCCATTCAGCGCAGTCATGACCTGATACCCGCGCTCCTCGAAGAAGTTCCTCACAAAATCACAAACTTCATGTTCGTCATCGACAACTAAAATTTTACGCATAATTATCCTTTAGCCGCTTTATTAATCGCCTCTTCCAATTCTTTCAACGACGCGATTGGCTTATCAAAATACGCATACGCGCCCATTCGCAAGAGCCGCGCCTTCGTCTTACCACCATCATCATATGCGGTTACGAATATCACTTTAGGCGACGGCTCCATTGACTTTAAAAGCCTCAAGACCTCATCGCCATCTATCCCCGGCATCTTCAAGTCCATAAGGACGACATCCGGCTTCTTCTCTTTAACTATCTCTATGCCTTTCGCCCCACGCACCGCAACCTCGATATCGTAACCCCGCGGCGCAAAGTAGTTTTGCAGCATATCGATAAATTCTATTTCGTCATCTATCGCGACTATTGTGGGTTTAGCCATTTTAAGCATCCTCTTATGAAGATAATTTTCTCTGTAACGAATAAGGAACTAGAGATGCAAACCTCTTGTTTGTCTCTACCAAACGTAAAATATCCGCTAGATCTTTTTTCGCGACTTTTTTGATAAATTCTTTTTTAGTCATATCAAGCCTTTGCTTCTTGGGCTACCGCTATCGGGAATTCCAGCGTGAACGTCGTTCCCAAGAAGAGTGTCCCTTTTTGACACGTCCCTAATCATTCTTCGCTCCCTTCTTCTTTTCATATTTTTTTATTCATTTCGTGCGCGCAAAAAGTCAACCTTCATAAGCGTTATTCTTTGACCCAAACCCCAAGGTCATTCACTCCAATGATTTTTCCCTGGGCTTTGGTAACTATATGTAAATATTGATCAGGACTCCCATCGCTCACAAAATATAAATCTTTTATTCCTTCACGAATCAATTGTTTTAACGTTTGGTTTACTTTTACAGTATCTTCATTCATAAGCCTTAATTTTACTCCTACGCCTTCACTTCTTGTAACACCAATTACCAATTACAATACATTAGAACCGTCCCAT